>NZ_QPEL01000076.1:0-90558 GCF_008368965.1 Bacillus sp. AY2-1
ATAAAAAATAAAGTTTGCTCAAGAAGAGCAAACTTTATTTTTTATTACGAGGATCTTCGTACTTTAGTAATTGCCGCGGGAGCTTCTCAATTGCAACAATTACCCCCTCTAATTTACTTTCAATACGGTGGAGTAAATATAATGTTACAACAATTGGAAACCCTACATTACCTATCATCTTGATCCACTCTTCCATCCTCTTCCCCTCCTTTCATTATATAAGTAAGAGAAAACAATGCATTTAGGCATAAAAAAACAAGCTATTATGTATTAGCCTGTTTTTCAAATAATGATGCAATTTCTCGTTTATAATCCCCGCTTATAATACCTTTCTCAGTAATAATTCCTGTAATTAATTCGTTCGGTGTTACGTCAAATGCAGGGTTATAAACATTCGTTCCGATTGGTGCTACTTGTTTTCCAAAGATTTTCGTAACTTCTGTTTCATCTCTTTCTTCAATAATTATTTCGGCGCCAGTTTCTTTCGTAACATCAAATGTTGACAGTGGCGCAGCAACATAAAATGGGATATCAAAGTACTTTGCTAAAATAGCTAAATTCATTGTCCCTATTTTATTTGCCGTATCTCCATTTGCGACAATTCGATCCGCCCCTACAATAATTGCATCTATTTCTTTCGTTTGAATAGCATGAGCTGCAGTATTATCTGTAATAAGGGTCACATCAATATTTGCTTGCTTCAATTCCCACGTCGTTAAGCGACCACCTTGTAAAACTGGTCTCGTTTCACACGCATATGCATGTAAACGCACACCTTTCTCTTTTCCAATATAAAAGGGAGCTAATGCAGTTCCATATCTGGCAGTTGCGATACTTCCAGCGTTACAGATTGTTAAAATATTATCGCCATCTTTAAAACATGTTAACGCATATTCCCCAATATTTCGGCACACCTCTTCATCTTCCTGCTGAATGCGAAGCGCTTCTTCTTCTAATGTTTTTTGTGCTTCTTTTATTGTAGTAATCCCTCGAATAGATTCTCTCATACGATCAATTGCCCAAAATAAATTGACCGCTGTCGGGCGTGACGTCCCCAAATAATTACAATCTCTATTAAACTTCTTTTGAAATTCTTCAATATGTACAGTGTTATATTTTTTTGATTCAAGCGCCAAGCCAAATGCAGCTACAATTCCAATTGCAGGCGCTCCTCGTACTTCTAACATTACGATGCTTTTCCAAACCTCTTCAATAGTCGTCAATGTTTTATATTCTGTGCTATGCGGCAATTTCGTTTGATTTAATACCGCAATTGCATCACCTTTCCAACTTACAGATCTCGGAACAGTAACAATTGTACTCATGCTTTTATGCCCCCTGAAACTGTCTGTTGAAATAATGTTCGAAACAGTTGAATATCAGCACTTTTAGATTCATATTTTATTAGTTCTTTTCCTATGGATAGCGCTTGTTTCTTAGCTTGAATTCTTGTTTCCTTATTTTCTATCTCATCTAAATCTGCTACATGAGCTAAACCAATTGTTCTACGAATCAGTTCACATCCTGCAAATCCAACAGCATCAGTAAAGATATTTTGCAAAATAATTGGTAACCATTGTTTTTCTTTCGTATATGCTTCTACACCTTCTCCAATCCATAACTTTGTAAAAGTCTCTACAAAATAACTCCACGTCTTTTCTATATGGAAAAATAGTACACTTCTTTTTTCTTCTTCTCTAGATAAAGCATTTAATAATAGATTTGCAATAAATTGACCTATGTCAAATCCAAATGGGCCATAGGTCGCAAATTCTGGATCAATCACTTTCGTTTCAGAAGGTGACGAAAAAATACTACCAGTATGTAAATCACCATGAATAAGAGTTTCTTTTCTTGTTAAGAACTTATATTTATATTGTGCTACTTTTAGTTTTAAAGTTTTATCACTCCAAAGTTCATCAACCACGAGCTGTAAATCTGGCTCATAATCATTTGTATCATAATGTCCAAACGGATCTGTAAACACTAAATCCTCTGTAATTTTACAAAGATCCGGATTTACAAAGGTACCTTCTAGTACCCTCTTCTCTTCTGATTGTAAACCAAAATCTGAAGTGTAAAATAAAACATGTGCTAGAAAACGGCCGATATGCTGGGATAAAAGCGGATATTCTTCTCCGCCTATTAATCCTTTTCTTGTAATTGTTAGTCTTGATAAGTCTTCTATTACCGTTATCGCTAACTCTTCATCATGACTGTACACTGCTGGAACATAATCCGGTACATACTGCGCAAAAATTTGTAAGGCCTTACTTTCAATCGTTGCTCTTTTTATAGACAATGGCCAGCTTTCACCAACTACTTTCGCATAGGGCAGTGCTTGTTTTATTATAATTGATTTCTCTCCATCATCTAATTTGAACACGTAATTTAAGTTTCCGTCTCCAATTTCATGACAAACGACATTTGCCTTCGCTTCAAAATAGCCATGATCTTTCGCATATTGTACAGCTGTTATTTCTGTTAATGAATAATATCCCATCGTCTTCTCCCCCTTTTTAAATTCAGAGGTTTTTCTAACATAGAAAAACCTCTTTCCACTAAGAAAGAGGTTTGAAGTTTATCTTCTCCCCTCTTATCTGCCAGAAAGTTTTACTTTCTGCTGGAATTAGCACCGTGCCTTTTGGCGTAATAAACGCCCCATTTCACAATGGTATTACGGTCGGTTGCTGGGCTTCATCGGGCCAAATCCCTCCACCTGCTCTTGATAAGAGTTGTATAATTTTTTGAATTTTTAACTTTATGTTGAAGACTATACCAAGAATAAAAATCACTTGTCAACATTTTATTTGTATAATTCTGGACGACGATCCGCAAAAACTGGAATTCCTTTACGTACTTCTTTAATTTTCTCGAATACAAGCTCTCCAAATAAAATTGATTCTTCTTCATTTGCTTCTACAACAACCTCGCCCCAAGGATCGACAATTAAAGAATGACCGGCAAACTCATTATTCGGATCCTTTCCTGCCCTATTACAGGCAACAACATAACATTGATTTTCAACTGCTCTTGCTTGCAATAGCAAACGCCAATGTGCTAAACGAACTAATGGCCATTCTGCTACAACAAATAAAACTTTTGAACCTTTTGCAGTATGAACGCGCATCCACTCTGGAAAACGAATGTCATAACAAATTGTGCCGGCGCACTCTACATCATCTAACTTAAATTCACCTGTACTATTTCCAGCGATTAAATATTTATGTTCATCCATAAGCTGAAATAAATGCACTTTACTATATTCATTGACTAGTTCTCCTTCCTTGTTTACCACATACATTGTATTTGTAACACCTTGCTCTGTTTGCTTCGCTATGGAACCACCAACAATATGTACACCATATTGTTTCGACCATTCTTTCAACTTTTCTTTCGTTTCCAATCCATCCCTATCTGCAATTTCAGAAAGTCTTGCTAAATCATATCCTGTTGTCCATAATTCTGGTAAGACAATAACATCCGGTCTCTCCTTCATCGCTTCGCTTATTTTATTTTTAGCATTCTCAATATTTTTTTCTACATCCCCAAAAACAATATCCATTTGAATACATGCGACTTTCATTTTTTCAGCCCCATTCTTATTTTTCTCTTTACAAAATACTGGAAAGATTATATCATTTGTCACTAGAATTGTAACAACTTTCAAAAGAGGTGGAAAGTATGAAATTATTTCAACCTTCTGAGATAGTAACATCATTGCCAACACAATTTTTCGCTTCACTTGTTGCAAAAGTTAACAAATTCGTTGCAGCTGGTCACGATGTTATTAATCTAGGTCAAGGTAATCCAGATCAACCAACACCGCAGCATATCGTAAAAGCTTTACAAGATGCTGCAGAAAAGACCATTCATCATAAATATCCGCCATTTCGCGGACATGAAAGTTTAAAAGAAGCCGTGGCAACATTCTATCAACGTGAATATGATGTAGTAGTAAATCCGAAAACTGAAGTTGCTATATTGTTTGGTGGAAAGGCTGGATTAGTAGAATTACCAGTTTGTTTTACAAACCCTGGTGATTCGATTCTCGTTCCAGATCCAGGCTATCCAGATTATTTATCAGGAGTTGCTTTAGCAAAAGCACAATTTGAAACAATGCCGCTTATTGCAGAAAATAACTTTTTACCAGATTACACAAAAATTAATAACTCTATTGCCGAGCGTGCAAAATTAATGTTTTTAAACTATCCAAATAATCCTACAGGTGCTACTGCATCAAAAGATTTTTTTGATGCAACTATTCATTTTGCTAATAAACATAATATATTAGTGGTTCATGATTTTGCTTACGGTGCGATTGGATTCGATGGTCAAAAACCTGTTAGTTTCTTGCAAGCAGACGGTGCTAAAAATACAGGTATTGAAATTTACACTCTATCGAAAACTTTCAATATGGCTGGATGGCGTATTGCTTTTGCAGTAGGGAATGAAAGTGTCATTGAAACCATTAACTTATTACAAGATCATATGTATGTTAGTATTTTTGGTGCAGTTCAAGATGCTGCCCGCGAAGCACTATTAAGTTCACAGTCTTGCGTAATAGACCTTGTAAATAGTTACGAATCTCGACGAAACGCTCTTATTTCGGCTTGTCAATCAATTGGTTGGAATGTAAACATTCCAACAGGGTCATTCTTTGCATGGCTTCCTGTTCCAAAAGGATATACCTCTGAGCAATTTGCTGATATTTTACTAGAAAAAGCACATGTTGCAGTTGCTCCTGGTGTTGGATTTGGTGAACATGGCGAAGGGTATATCCGTGTTGGTCTCTTGCATACAGAAGATAGATTACGGGAAGCCATTAATCGAATTGATAAATTAAATTTTTTCAAAAAGTAATTGACAACATGAAAAATATCTGACAAAATTCAGTTATCTTAAAAATTTAAACATTTCTAAATACTTCTTATCAAGAGCAGGTGGAGGGACGAGCCCGACGAAACCCGGCAACCGATCTACAATTGTAGACACGGTGCTAATTCTCGCAGCATTACGCTGACAGATAAGGAGCTGGTTGTAAAAAAACCTCTCCTTAGCTGAGAGGTTTTTTTATTTAACTAGGAGGTTATAACAATGAGCGGAATTATAGCGACGTATTTAATCCATGATGATTCACATAACTTAGAAAAAAAGGCTGAGCAAATTGCACTTGGTTTAACAATTGGCTCTTGGACTCATTTGCCACAATTATTGCAAGAACAATTAAAGCAACATAAAGGCAACGTCATTCATATTGAGGAATTAGCTGAACATGAACATACAAATTCGTATTTACGTAAAAAAGTAAAACGCGGAATTATTAAAATCGAATATCCGTTATTAAACTTCAGTCCAGATTTACCAGCAATTTTAACGACTACATTTGGAAAGCTATCCCTTGATGGCGAAGTAAAATTAATTGACTTAACTTTTTCAGGTGAGTTAAAAAAGCATTTTCCTGGTCCTAAGTTCGGTATAGATGGTATTCGAAATCTTTTACAAGTGCATGATCGTCCCCTTTTAATGAGTATTTTTAAAGGAATGATTGGACGAAATATTGGGTATTTAAAAACGCAATTACGCGATCAAGCAATTGGTGGTGTAGATATAGTAAAAGATGATGAAATATTATTTGAAAATGCATTAACACCACTTACGAAACGCATTGTATCTGGAAAAGAAGTTTTACAATCCGTATATGAAACATACGGACATAAAACGTTATATGCCGTAAATTTAACAGGACGAACTTTTGATTTAAAAGAAAATGCGAAACGTGCAGTGCAAGCTGGAGCTGATATTCTATTATTTAACGTATTTGCTTACGGACTAGATGTACTACAATCACTTGCAGAAGATGATGAAATCCCAGTTCCTATTATGGCACACCCTGCTGTAAGTGGTGCTTATTCAGCATCTAGGTTATATGGAATTTCATCTCCATTATTACTCGGAAAGCTACTACGCTATGCTGGGGCTGACTTTTCATTATTCCCATCTCCATACGGAAGTGTTGCGCTAGAAAAAGAGGAAGCTCTTGCTATCTCAAAATATTTAACTGAAGACGATGCATTTTTCAAGAAGAGCTTTTCTGTTCCGTCTGCTGGTATTCACCCTGGTTTCGTTCCCTTTATTGTACGAGATTTCGGTAAAGATGTTGTTATTAATGCTGGCGGCGGGATACATGGACATCCAAATGGAGCGCAAGGCGGTGGTAAAGCTTTCCGTACTGCAATTGATGCTACTTTGCAAAATAAACCACTCCATGAAGTAGATGACACAAATTTGCATAGTGCACTACAAATATGGGGAAATCCCTCTCATGAGGTGAAATTATGAGTATTCAAGTATTTTGTGATTTCGATGGCACGATTACAAATAATGATAACATTATGTCCATTATGGAAAAATTCGCACCACCAGAAGCTGAAGAAGTAAAGAATAGAATTTTATCACAAGAGCTATCTATTCAAGAAGGTGTTTCTCAATTATTTCAATTAATACCTACTCATCTGCACGATGAAATTATTCAATTTTTAATAGAAACTGCTGAAATTCGTAATGGTTTTCATGAATTTATACAATTTATAAATGAAAATAACATTTCTTTTTACGTTATATCAGGTGGAATGGATTTCTTCGTCTATCCACTCTTACAAGGACTCATTCCAAAAGAGCAAATTTACTGTAATGAAACAGATTTTTCAAATGAATACATTACGGTGAATTGGCCTCATCCTTGTGATCATCATTGTCAAAATCATTGCGGATTATGTAAATCATCACTCATCCGTAAATTGAGTGATACGAATGACTTCCATATTGTGATTGGAGATTCAATTACTGATTTACAAGCTGCGAAACAAGCAGATAAAGTATTTGCTCGTGACTTCCTTATTACAAAGTGTGAAGAGAATTATATTGCTTATACACCGTTTGAAACATTCCATGATATTCAAAATGAATTAAAACATTTGTTGGAGGTGAAATTATGAAACAACTTTTTCGTCAATGGTATGACTTAAGCGAGATAAAAAAAGAATTAACAACACGAAATTGGTTTCCGGCAACGAGTGGTAATATTTCTATAAAGGTTAGTCATGAGCCCCTTACTTTTCTTATTACAGCAAGTGGTAAAGATAAAACAAAAACTACTCCAGATGATTTTCTATTAGTAGATCATTTAGGGGGTCCCGTATTAGAGACTGAATTACGCCCGTCAGCAGAAACAGTATTGCATACACATATTTATAACAATACAAATGCCGGGTGCGTACTTCATGTTCATACAACTGATAACAATGTCATCACAAATTTATATAATGATGCAGTCACCCTTCAAAATCAAGAAATTATTAAAGCTCTCGATATTTGGGAAGAAGGTGCAACAATTCACATTCCTATTATCGAAAACCATGCCCATATCCCAACGCTTGGAGAAAACTTCCGAAAGCATATAAAAGGTGATTCAGGAGCAGTATTAATCCGTAACCACGGTATTACCGTATGGGGCCGAGATAGCTTTGATGCAAAGAAAAGATTAGAAGCTTATGAGTTTTTATTCCAATTTCATATAAAACTATTATCAATTCAAGGAGGCGTTTCTAATGGCGCAAATTCGTATTCATGAAGTAAATACTCGCATTGAAAATGAAGTGGAAGTATCTAAATTTCTACAAGAGGAAGGCGTTTTATATGAGAAATGGAACATTTCTAAACTTCCTACTCATTTAAATGAAAATTATTCGTTAACAGATGAAAACAAAGCTGAAATATTAGCTGTTTTTTCAAAAGAAATCGCTGATGTTTCAGCAAGTCGAGGTTATAAAGCACATGATGTAATTTCACTTTCAAATAGCACACCTAACCTTGACGAATTATTAATTAATTTCCAAAAAGAACATCATCATACAGATGACGAAGTTCGCTTTATCGTCAGTGGTCATGGCATTTTCGCTATTGAAGGCAAAGATGGGAAATTCTTTGATGTTGAACTTGAGCCAGGCGATCTCATATCTGTTCCTGAAAATGCAAGACATTATTTTACCTTGCAAGATGATCGTCAAGTTGTAGCTATTCGTATTTTTGTGACAACTGAAGGCTGGGTTCCAATCTATTAAGGTAGTTAGTTGAATAAAAGGACTTGGACCCCCTTTTCCAAACTTTTATTCACTCTACATATATACATCCTCCTATGGAACAGGCTTATTTCATTTTTGAAATAAGCCTGATTTTTTATTTACTCAAAAGTACCACTTCATCACAAATTTAACACCTTGATTTTTCAAGTATATTTTTTGAACATTTTTTGAATATTTATTGAATTTTTTCTGAAAATTCTGTTTTGTATATGATATACTACAATTAATTAAGAAGGAAAATAATATCGCAAACAGAGGGGGATAATCATGAGCTTACTTATCGCACTTATACTTGGGGTTACATGTGGAGCATTTCCAGTTATTTTAGGAGCTATTATGGAAGAGTTAGAAATTGGTGTTTTAGGATTTGTCGCATCTTGTGTAAGCGCTTTATTGTTTGGTTTATTCGGCGCTATTCCTGTTTCAATTCTGTGTGCTTTTTATATAATACGCCATGCTCGTACAAAACAATTGGGTCCTAATCACATCGCACAAATTATCCCATTCCCGGTTGAACGATGCCGCCGCGCTTCTAACTTATAATTATAAAAATTAAAGATGACTAAATAAATAAAAGTCCTCAAATGAGGACTTTTATTTATTTTCTTCTAGAAATTGAAACAATTCTTGTAGATGTAGGGCATCTTCACCATAGCTAACAGATACATGAAATATACCGTCAATCTCAGCTTGCATATAAAGATCCACTCCATCACGATCATATTTCAATGCCAAATAAAACTCCATTTCTTCTAACATCTTTTTTGAGGTTCGAATTACATAATGCCCCTTCTCATCTCTTCCATATTCAAATTCTGGTTCAAAATCATACTTTTGTTTAAAAGCTTCTTTTTGTTTTTCATTAATTTTCATACAAGTAGCTCGCTGTACAGTATCAATCATCTCATCAAACTTTTGAAGGTTCACCTCGTTTACCCCCTTATATATTTTTTATATAATACTTGTGTTCCACTATTTTCTTCTCCATCCTTAATTAACTCTTCATACAATTCTTTCGCCATACTTAAGCCCGGGACTGATAATTGTAATTTTTCTGCTTCCTCTAAAGCAATTTTAATATCTTTCATAAAATGCTTTACATAAAATCCCGGCTCAAAGTCTCCTTTTAACATTCGAGGAGCTAAATTACTTAATGACCAGCTACCTGCTGCCCCTGTTGAAATGCTCTCTAACACTTTATCTGGATTCAGTCCAGCCTTCTTCGCGTAAGCAACAGCCTCACATACTCCAATCATATTGGAAGCAATCGCAATTTGATTGCACATTTTTGTATGTTGTCCACTCCCAGCTGGTCCTTGTAATTGAATGTTTGTTCCTAACTTTTCAAGTAAAGGTAAGCATCTATCATATATTTCTTTCTCTCCACCTACCATAATTGCGAGTTTTGCTTCTTTCGCACCAACATCTCCTCCTGAGACAGGTGCATCTAACGTATATATATTTTTGCTTTTTGCAACTTCATTAATGCGTTTTGCTAAAGTAGGTGTAGATGTCGTAAAGTCAATTGCTATCGTACCTTCTTTTGCATGTTCTATAATTCCTTCTATACCAAAATACACTTCTTCTACATCATGTGGATATCCAACCATTGTCATTACAATATCAACTTGCTTCACTAACTCTTTTGGCGTATCACACCAATGTGCACCATCTTGCACTAAAGAATCTGTTTTTGCTTTCGTTCTATTATATACATATACTTTATGACCATCTTGCATTAAGTGATAAACCATACTTTTTCCCATTACGCCAATACCAATGAAACCTATTGATAAAGTTTTATGTTCCATTTTCTCATCCCCTTTGTTCTAATAAATCATTTACCATCTTTCGGAACTCTTTATTAAAGTCATCATCCATACTATTTTTCACATTTGAAAATAACATAACAAAAGTTCCTTTTTCTTTATTAAAATTATTAAAAGTGTTCCAACCAGATAATACACCATGATTATGAAAATAATCTGCATATATATAAAAACTAAATGCATATTTCCGTTCTGCTGAAGGTGAAAACATTGCTTGTATACTTTGTTCAGAAAGAAGTTTTCCATTTATAATTGCTTCGTCTAACTTCTTCATATCTCCAACTGTCGTATACATCTCACCACAACCATATAGCCAATCCATGCCTAACTTCTGCGCTGGTACAAGCTCTTGATCTTTTTTCACATAACCCTTTGTAAAATTTTTATCGCCAGGTACCATATTTCCCATACCGGATTCATGCATATCTACTTTTACAAATATGTTTTCTTTTATGTAATCTCCTAAAGGTTTTTTCGATATATGTTCTATTATATAAGCAAGCACCATATAATTATAATCTGTATATCTCCAACCTGTTCCTGCAGGAAATTCTAAATTTTGACGTCCGATCCAATTAATTAACTGTAAACGGGAAGCAGCATTAACATTGCCTTTTGCGTGTTCAGGTAAACCAGAGGTATGTGTTAATAAATGATATAGCGTAATATTTTTATTCTCCGGAAATGAAGGAATATATTTATTTACATTATCTTGAATATTCAATTTCCCTTGTTCTTGCAGCTGTAAAATAGATGTGGCAACAACTGTTTTCGTAATAGAACCGATACGATATTTTGTTTGAGGCGTATTTTCAATTTTATTTTGAACATCAGCATAGCCATATCCTTTATTCAATATAACATGCTCTTTATCTGTTACCAAAACTGTTCCATTAAATTGCTTTCCGACTAAATATTGATCTAATTTTTGAGATATGCTAGCATAATCAATTTGTTGCTCTTCTTTTTCTTCTATATTCCCTTGCACTTCTGGTTCAATAGTAGGGTTCACCTTAGTTGTTAATACTGTGTTTTCCTTTATATTGGGGCTAACAAGAAAATAGTATACTCCGCCGCCAACTATAGCAGACAGTGAAGCCATTATCATTACTTTTTTTATCATGTCGATCCTCCATAATTCCTTCGCTAAAAATTGTCCCCCTATTCTATTATCAAACAATAAAAAAAAATCGCAACAATTTGTTGCGAAAAATTACATTTTTTCTTTTCTGTACACACATACTTGATTCTTTCCATTTTTTTTCGCTTCATATAAAGCAATGTCCGCTCGTTGCATTAATTCTTCTCTTGTAGTTCCTTGTTCATATAACGCAACTCCAAAGCTAGCTGTTAGCTTCGAAATTCCAGTGAATTGCTTTGTTTCAATGAAGAATCGTAATGACTCCGCAACTTGAAATGCTTCCTTTTCTACTGTATTTGTCACTAATATAATGAATTCTTCTCCTCCCCATCTTGCAAATACGTGTTGCTGCTCCACTTTAGATTTCATAAGCTCTGCAAGTTGTATTAATGCCAAATCACCAAAATCATGACCATATGTGTCATTAACTGTTTTAAAATTATCTATATCAAATAAAATGATTGCTATTTTCTCATCACTACGTATTACCTTTTCCCACTCTACCTCTAGTATTTGTTGAAACTTTAAACGATTATAAATCTCTGTCAATGAATCTACCATAGCAAGTCTTTCTTGTTCTTGATAGATTTCATCTAATTCTGTAATTTCCGTGCATTTTACAATAAATCTTGATAAATCTTCTGGCAATGGTGTCGCACGTAATAGAAAAGTAGATACTTCCCCTTCATAATTTGACATCTTAATTCTTCTACCACTTGATAAAGTATCGTCTAGCCATGTTATATCATGCGTCGTCGAGTAGTATCCATTTTCTCTAATAAAATGTTCAGCAAATACTAAATGTTGCTCACGATAGGCAAACAAATTTTCATATCCGAAAAAAGTTAAAAAATTTGTATTACAATCAACAATTTCATCATCTTCTACTATAAATAATAAATCATTTTGAAAATCAAACATCGTTTGAAGCAGTTCCTGTTGCAAACTAACTTGCCTTACTAAAGAAAGTTGATACAAACTCTTATTCACTTCTTCTAATACTGCTTGTGGAGTTACAGGGGCTATTACAATATTACGTATTCCTAATGCAAGTACATCTGTAAATTCTTTTGTTATTTGTTGATCCCAAATGACAATGAATGTACTTTGCGGGGTATACATATTCTTTATATATTTGATTTGAGAATAATCTGTTACATACATAATTATAATGTGCGGTTTCGTTCTTTGAAATAATAGTTCGCCCTCTTCAAAATTATTTGCTATAAACATACATTTTGGATGGATATTTTCTATCGTTTGTTGATGCTTACATCCATTTTCTATATAAAGGACATTTAACTGCAAATCTTGTAACACATTTTGGAAAACCGTATTCTCTAATAAAAAATGTAGTATGTTCATCACTAGTCTTCACTCACTTCATATATCTTGTTCTACTGAATTCCTCACAAACATTTTTAAAAGACTGTTCTCTAATAAACTTTAATTTGCAAGAGATACATATTAACAAGCTAATTGAGAATGTTATCTTCCCTTTTCACTCTATAAATTCCTTTTTTAGTGTATGATTATAGGAATTATATCGTTTGTATGAATGCCCTAGCTTATTTCTTAAAACTTGACAATTAAAATAAAGATATTATATTCTTAAATTCGAAAACTTACAAAATGTAAGTAATATACATTGCGTTTTCTTGATAATTTTATATACAATTTGGAGGATATATAATGACAAACGACAACTTTTTTAACGTTTTATATGAACGCACATCTACACGTGCATTCAACCCAAATAAAGAAATCTCATCTACAGAATTGCATGAGATTTTAAAAGCCGCAGCACAAGCACCTTCCGCTTGGAACTTACAACACTGGAAATTCCTTGTTTTTCAAGGTGAAGATGTACAAAAACGATTACACCCAATAGCTTATAACCAACAACAAATTCTTGATGCTTCTGCAGTAGTCGCTATTTTAGGTGATTTAGAAGCTTATAAAAATGTTGAGCCAGTATATGGTCCAATTGTAGAACAAGGATTTATGAAAGAAGAAGCAAAAGAACGCTTAGCTAAAAATATTGAATCTGCATATGCTCGTGAACAATTCCCGAGAGATGCTGCCTTTTCAAATGCATCTTTAGCAGCAATGCAACTTATGCTTGCAGCTAAAGCAACTGGTTGGGATACTTGTGCTATTGGTGGCTTCAATCCACAAGCACTGACAGACGAATTTAACGTTTCATCTCGTTACGTTCCAATTATGCTTATTACAATTGGTGAATCAACTTTAAAAGGTCACCCTGCACCACGTATGAGCGTAGAGCAAGTGAGTGAGTGGGCAAAATAATAAAAAACGAAGGTAACTACATTACCTTCGTTTTTTATTTCCTGTCATACTTTTGTAATATTACTACAAATCATTCGACATTTATACTTATAGAAAAGTATATTCTATTCCTTTATCATAAACAAACGTGACGTTTTGTGTCGAATTTTGTTAAGGTATTGAAATATACCCGTGTGTTTTTATTACAATTGTGATACAATGATAACAAATAGATAACAAGAGAGGGATTTTCATTGAGTTCATACGGAAGCTTGATCGCACTTTTATGTTACATAGTAACTGTACTGCTTCTATATTTTATTGGTGATGCCGCAAACATCTCCATTTTACAATTCCCAAAAGAAGAAGCATTTCAATTAGAATCAGAAAAACATACTGCACGATCCATCGTACCACTACTCCTAGCTCTTCCTGTATATATCATCGTTTTATATAAAAGTAAAAAAGTGTAAAGGCTACCCATTTCGTTTATTTTGGTGGTTTTTACATTTTTTTGTTATATTACCCCTATTTTAAACATCATTCCATACTAAACACCCAGCTAGTCATTTAAAATGAGAAAATCCCCTAGAAAAAATTCCACTCTCTGTCCAGTCACTAACTACCGAACTTACATAGATTATAAGTGTGAAGGGGGTGATGAGGATTATGTTTGGATCATTTGGATGCTGTGATAACTTTAGAGACTGTCATCATCGTGAAAGAGAGTGCGACCATCGTGACCATCGCGAGAAAGAGAGAGAGGTAAAACCACAACAACCAGCTGTATGTAACGTACTTGCTAGCATTTCAGTTGGAACAGAGCTTTCTCTTTTAAGCATTAAAGGTATCGGATCTTTCAACGATGTAATTTTTGAAGGTTTCGCTAACGGTGTTGCTCTTTTCTCCGCTTTAGCTCGTAACAATAATGATAAAGATAATAAAGACGACAACAAAGATGATAAGCACCGTCAACGTAATACTTTTAATGGTATTTTACGTGTATGCCCAACTGATATCGTTGCTATCGCTATCTAGTTCTGTGTCTTATCCTCTATAGTAAGAAAACAAGATTTACTTTTCTCATAGAAAAAACCTGAGACCGATTTCAAATCGACTCAGGTTTTTTTATTAATTATATGCTTTTAACTAGTTCAACAACTTCTTCAGCAGTTGACATCATTAATGCTTTTTCTGCTAATGTTTCCATTTCTGCTTTTGACAACTTGCTTAGTTGTGTTCTTGCAGGAAGAATAGATGTTGCACTCATACTGAACTCATCTAAACCTAATCCTAATAATAATGGGATAGCAAGTGAATCTCCCGCCATCTCACCACACATGCCAGCCCATTTGCCTTCTTTATGAGCAGCATCGATAACCATTTTTACAAGACGTAAAATAGATGGGTTATATGGTTGGTATAAGTATGATACTTGTTCGTTCATACGGTCTGCAGCCATTGTGTATTGGATTAAATCATTCGTTCCAATAGAGAAGAAATCAACTTCTTTCGCGAATTGATCTGCTAATACTGCTGAAGCTGGGATTTCAACCATCATACCAACTTCAATAGAATCAGAAACAGTTGTACCCGCTTCTACAAGTTTCGCTTTCTCTTCTAATAAAATCGCTTTCGCTTGACGGAACTCATCAAGAGTTGCAATCATTGGGAACATAATTTTTAAGTTGCCGTATACGCTAGCACGAAGTAATGCACGAAGTTGTGTACGGAACACATCTTGCTCATCAAGACATAAGCGAATTGCACGGTATCCTAAGAATGGGTTCATTTCTTTTGGTAAATGTAAGTATGGAAGCTCTTTATCTCCACCGATGTCAAGTGTACGAACAACGACTGGTTGACCTTCTTTTACACCTTCAAGAACTGCTTTATACGCTTCGAACTGCTCTTCTTCTGTTGGAAGATTGTCACGGCCCATGTATAAGAATTCTGTACGGTATAAACCAACGCCTTCTCCACCATTATCGATAATACCTTGTACATCATTTGGTGTTCCGATATTTGCAACAAGCTCAACGTGATGTCCATCACTTGTTACAGTAGCTTGGTCTTTTAATTTTGCCCATTCAATTTTTTGCTCTTCAAATTTCGCTTTCTTTTCTTCAAACGAACGAAGAGTTTCTTCTGATGGGTTTACAATTACTTCTCCATCTAAACCGTCAATGATAACGATATCGCCGTTTTGGATTTTCTCCATAACAACTTTTGTACCAACAACAGCTGGAATTTCCATAGAACGAGCCATAATTGCAGAGTGAGATGTACGTCCACCGATATCAGTAGTGAAACCTTTTGCATACTTACGGTTTAGCTGAGCTGTATCAGATGGTGTTAAATCTTCAGCAATGATGATTACCTCTTCAGAAATTGTACCAGGATTTGAGAAGTTAATTCCTAGTAAATGTGCAAGAACGCGTTTTGTTACGTCACGAATGTCTGCAGCACGTTCTTTCATATATTCGTTATCCATGTTTTCAAACATAGAAATAAACATTGATGCAACTTCATCCATTGCAAATTCAGCATTTACTTTTTCGCTATTCACTTTATCTTTTACTGGGTTTACTAGTTCTGGATCATTTAACACTAATAAATGTGCTTCAAAGATCGCAGCTTTGTCAGCTCCTAGCTCAGCAAATGCGTGGTCTTTAATAGCTTCTAATTCAGTTTTTGCTTTCTCAAGCGCAGCGTCTAAGCGTGCAATTTCTGCAGCTTCGTTTGTAATTGATTTCTTTTCGATGTTAAATTCAGGATTTTCAAGTCTGAAAGCCTTTGCAATAGCAATCCCACTTGATGCAGCGATCCCTTGAATGTTAAGAGTCATTATTCTCCTAATCCTTCGTTTTTCATAGTTTCTTCGATAGCTGCTAGTGCTTGAGCTGCATCATCACCATTTGCAGTGATTTTAATTTCTGCGTTTTGTTGAATACCTAAAGACATTACGCCCATAATTGATTTTAAGTTAACGTTCTTTCCGTTATACTCTAAGTTAATGTCAGAACCGAATTTGCTTGCAGTGTTTACAAGTAGAGTTGCTGGACGAGCATGAATTCCTGAGTCGCTAGTTACTTTAAAGATTTTTTCCATGATAATTTATCTCCTTTAAATTACAGTATTTTTTAGTTGTATAGACGTGAGTACTACATCATCTATTGTATATAATAGGCGATGTTCGGTCAACCACATCGCCTATTATAATTATAAACATTTTGCGTCAAATTCCTACTGAATGTCAATAATAGCGGTTTCGCCCTTCTTAACATTTCCATCTTTTTTCAATTCGACTTGTTGCCCTTGTTGTAAGTTTGTAAAGACAATTGGTGTAATGATAGATGGTGCATTTTCTTTTACAAATGCAAGATCTACTTTTAATAATGGTTGGCCTTGTTTCACCTTGTCGCCTTGTGCTACAAGCGCTTCAAAACCTTCACCATTTAATTTTACAGTATCAATACCGAAGTGGATCAAAATTTCTTTTCCGCCTTCAGATTGAATACCAATCGCATGTTTTGTAGGGAATACATTAACGATCTCACCGTTAACTGGAGAAACTACTGTTCCTTCAGTTGGCTCAATTGCAAATCCATCTCCCATCATTTTTCCTGAGAATACTTGGTCAGGTACTTCTGTAATTGGTAAGATTTTCCCTTCAATTGGTGATACAATTGTTTCATTTTCATCAACTTTTTGAGGAGTTTCTTCCACTTTTACAGGTTCTTCTTTTTCAGCATGAGGTGTACGACCTGACATAATATCATGAATTTGTGATTTTAACGTGTCAGATTTCGGTCCGAAAATAGCTTGAATGTTATTTCCAACTTCAAGTACACCAGCTGCTCCAAGTTCTTTTAAGCGGTCTTTGTTTACATTCTTTTGTTCGTTAACTTGAACACGTAAACGAGTAATACAAGCATCTAAAGAAGCAATGTTTTCTTTACCACCAAGTGCTACTAATACTTCACGAGGAAGTTCGCCTGCTTCTGCTTTTCCTGCACCGTCATTCGCATTTGCCTCTTCACGACCAGGTGTTTTTAGATTCCATTTACGGATTGCAAAGCGGAATCCGAAGTAGTAAATAACTGCTAGTACAAGACCAACAATAATTACCCACCACCATGCTGTACGGCCTGGTAGTACACCGAATAATAGGAAGTCAATTAAACCACCAGAGAATGTCATACCAATTTTAACACCTAAAATTTGCATTGTCATAAATGATAGACCAGCAAATACAGCATGAATTCCGAATAATACTGGCGCTACGAATAAGAATGAAAATTCAAGTGGCTCTGTAATACCTGTTAAGAAAGATGTTAATGCTGCAGAACCTAAAATACCTGCTGCTAATTTTTTATTTTCTGGACGTGCTTCATGATACATTGCTAAAGCTGCTGCTGGAAGACCGAACATCATGAACGGATACTTACCAGTTGTAAATGTACCTGCCGTTAATTCTACACCGTCTTTTAACTGTGCCATAAAGATTTTTTGGTCACCACGGATTAATTCGCCAGCTGCATTTGTATACTGACCGAATTCGAACCAGAACGGTGAATAAAAAATGTGGTGTAGTCCAAATGGAATTAATGAACGTTCAATTAAACCGAATATAAATGCTGCGATTGTTCTATTCGCATCAATCATTTGATGTGAGAACGTGTTTAAGCCACCTTGAATGTATGGCCAAACGAAGCACATGATAATACCTACTATTAAAGAGAATGTTGCAGTTGCGATCGGTACGAAACGCTTACCTGCAAAGAAACCTAAGTATGATGGTAATTCAATGTTGAAGTATTTATTATAGCAATATGCCGCTACTATACCGACGATAATACCACCAAATACCCCTGTTTGTAGCGTCGGAATACCTAATACGTTTGCATACGCTGGATCTGCAAATCCAATTTTTACTGGGTCTGCTCCAGAACTTGTTACTTTCACTAGCTTATCTACTTCTAAGAACACACTCATCGTTTTGTTCATAATTAAGTAGCCGACGAATGCTGCTAAACCAGCTACTCCGTCTCCACCAGCTAAACCAATTGCTACCCCAACTGCGAATAATAATGCAAGGTTAGCGAAAATAATATCACCAGATTGTTCCATAATTTTTGCAACCATTACGAACCAATCTGCTTTTAAAGCAGGAATAACATTTGTTAACTGTGGATTTTGAAATGCATTACCAAATCCAAGTAAAATACCTGCCGCCGGTAAAATCGCTACTGGAAGCATTAACGCTTTTCCGACTTTTTGAAGAACACCAAAGATCTTCTTAAACATGGAAACCCTTCCTCTCTTATCTATATTGATACCTTCCGACAAACGCCAAAAAGACATGAGGAAAAAAAGATAGAACGATAGCTATACAAAGGGTAGTATATCCCTTTCTCTAGCTTACATTCCTTACTTTTCTCCACTCATGCCTGATCGAATCAGTAACACGTGTCAAAAATAGGTTTACGTATAAGTTCACTATAATTAAGGCAAACGTTTTCGTTACTCTCCTTAATCTGTTTGTCGAAATTTGTATAACTTTGCAATAGTTATTATACATAACTATTGTAAGCGATTCAATCATTTTTTTTAACGTTTTCATTTTAGACAAAAATATATGACTTTTTACACATGCTCTGCCTTTACTAAGCGTTGCAAGTGCATCGTTAAATAAATACTTTCAGCTTCATATACAGGTAGTTGCAACTCTTTTTGCATGACCTTAACTAGCTTCCAAGCCACGTTATAGCAAACTGGATACTCCGCCTTTAATAAATCAGCAAAACTTTGCGATTCCTCTACTTTTTCTCCTTTTTTCACCCTCTCAATAGCATATTGAAGATGACGAATAAGGCGTAAATAATGAATGCTCTCTTGATCTAATGTAATTTGTAAGTTTGTCTCAATTAAAGATACAAGTTGTGCAATGAGACGGGAGTTTTGATTAACTGAAGATAAATCAGAATTTGTAAGCGAACTGTAAATGTGAAGTGCAATAAAACCAATTTCTCCTTCTGGCAATGTAATTTGCAAACGAGAATTTAAAAGTTCTACAACACCTTCAGCAATTTCATATTCCTCTGGATACAGCATTTTTGTTTCAACTAAAAAAGGATTATCAATTGTAAGTCCTTGTTTTAACCTTTTAATTGCAAATGAAATATGATCTGTTAACGCAATATGAATATGTTCATTTAGTGGAGATTTTGCTTTTTCTTGAATGTACAGCATAATATCGTTCATCAATTCAATTAATTTTTCACTAACATGCGGCACTAATAATTTATATTGTTCACGATCACGTTCATTTTTTAAGACAAACATTTTTTCGATTTGTTCTTGCTCCAATACATCTTTCGCTTTTTTCCCAAATCCAATTCCTTTACCAATCACTACTACTTCCTCGTGTTCAGGATGGCTAGCAATGATGACATTATTATTTAAAACTTTTTTAATTTCTAGATAATTATTCATATAACACCACCCTCGTACTTAAATAGCCTACTTTTATGTTACAGAATATTCTTCTTTGTCGTCAATGTAAAACATCTGCCATTTAATAAAAATTCATTTTTTAGACATGTTTATATATGATGCGTATAATGTAAGAGCAACTGTACATAGAAAGGAGATAACAACATGATTAAAATGTTTGTAAGTGATATCGATGGTACAATGATGCAACACGGAGGTCTTATTGATGAGCAAGATGTTGCGGCACTACGCAGCCTCGCCGAGCAAAATGTTATTCTTTGCTTCGCTTCCGGAAGACTTGATAATGAAATTGCAGACTTAATGAAAGCTGTAAATACAAATTTTCATCGTATTAGTGTAAATGGTGTTTTTGTATATACACATGAAAATAAACAACTATTATCTGCAACTTTTGATTCCAGCATACTTCCCGATTTGTTAGCTATGACGAATGAAAATCCTTATTTCCGTTATGTAAGTGATGAGCATAATTATTACATTGAAGAGAAAACACCTTTTATTCAAGAACTTGAACAACAAGTAACAATGACTTCTGTTGAAGAACCAAACTTACTACAGAAGATTGATGATACAATTTTCCCAAATAAAATTTCTGTCGGTGGAACAAAGGAGAGCTTACAACTCCTTCAGAAAAAAATTGATGAAAAATTCCACGGGAAAGTTAGTACTTTCATCTCAGCAGAACAATGTTTAGATGTAATGCCACCGAATGTTAGTAAAGGCTCTGCCATTTCTGTTTTATTAAATGAGTTTCAAATAAAACCTGAGGAAATTGCTTGTATAGGGGATTCTTACAATGATATTCCTATGTTTTCTTTAACTCCTCACAGTTTTGCTATGTCGCAAGCCGATGATGCAGTGAAAAAACACGCTCACTATGTAGTAAATCACGTCAAAGATGCTGTTAACCACGTAATTGCTCATAATAAAAATACGACTCATTCCTTATAAGGATGAGTCGTATTTTTATTTCTTTACATGTTATCCATTTTCATTTCCACTGTACTTCACAAACTGAAATATACTATTTGTTACGTGCAATATTCGTAATAAATTTATAACGATCTCCACGATAAATACATTTCACGTACTCTAGCGGTATCTCACCTTCTGAATATGACCATTGACGCATTACAAGTACAGGCGCCTTTTTAGGAATATGCAGATGTTCAGCTTCATTTTCCGTTGCAACAGAAGCTTCAATTGACTGAGTAGCGCTAACAAGTTTAAAGCCCAGTTTTTTCTCTAAATGTTCATATAAAGATTGTTGCAATATCTCTTCGTTAATATCTTTTACAAGAGCTGGCGACAAATATGTCGTCTCAAAAGCAATCGGTTCATCATCAGCTAAGCGAATACGCCTCACTTCATAAACCGATTCCCCCTCCTGTATTCTCAACCGGTCTGCTATTTTAGCAGTAGCTGGAACTAGGCGGAAACTAAGTAATTGACTACTTGGGTTCATCCCACGAGAAATCATGTCTTCTGTGAATCCCGTCATTCCTTGCAATTTTTGTTCCACTTTCGGAAGTTGGACAAATGTTCCAATTCCACGCTTCCGATATAAATAGCCTTGTTCCACTAAATTATTAATCGCCTGTCTGATTGTCATACGACTCACTTCGAACTTATCACAAAGTTCATTCTCAGATGGGATTTTATCTCCCGGCTTCCATTCGCCGTCCTCAATTAGCTGTTTCACCCACTCTTGAATCTGATAATAGATCGGAAATGGTGAATACTTGTCGATGTTCATCAGCAATCGCCTCACTGCATAAAGATAGAGCTTCTTGATCTGCGATTACGGTTACATTCGGATGACGTTGTAAAACTGTAGCCGGACACTCTTCACTATATTCACCTTGCAATAATTCTTTAACAGCTTCTGCCTTTTTAGCACCCATAGCTACAAGTAGAACTTGTTTCGCTTTCATAATGCTTCCAATTCCCATTGTAATCGCATGAGTTGGCACATCTTCTTCTTTTTCGAAGAAGCGAAGGTTTGCTTGGCGTGTAGATTCTGTTAATTCAACAATGTTCGTTGGAGAATTAAACGGTGTTCCTGGCTCGTTAAATCCGATGTGACCGTTTTCACCGATTCCAAGAATCTGTAGGTCAACTGGGTTAGCAACTAGAATGCCCTCGTAACGTTTGCATTCTTCCTCTAAATCACTTGCCATCCCGTTTGGTACATAAGTTTGTTTAAATGGAAGATGATCAAACAACTGTTCTTGCATGAAATAGTGATAGCTGTTTTTATCTTCATGTGGTAAATTTACGTACTCATCTAAGTTTACAGTGGTTACACGGCTTGTATCAAGTTTATTTTTTCGCATTTCTGCATAAATACCTAATGGAGAGCTTCCTGTAGCCATTCCTAATGTTGGATTTTCTTTTGTTTTTACAACTTCTTCAATTAATTTATAACCTGCTTCTGCTAGTTCTTCTGGAGTTTTTACAACAAGAATATTCATTTAATTACTTCCCTTCCTTCATATGAATTCCTAAACGAACCGTATCATATACATGTAAATCTTCATTCATCACAACAAAGTCTGCATCTTTTCCTACCGCTAATGCACCTTTATTATTTAATCCAAACTCTTCTGCTTGGTTAACTGATGTCATCAGTACTGCATCTTCGATTGAACAACCTGTAAATTCAATTACATTTCGGAAAGCTTGATCCATTTTTAGAATACTACCAGCTAACGTTCCATCTTCTAATCGAGCACTACCATCTTTTACATGTACCGGCTGTCCGCCAAGCTCATATAATCCATCTTCAAGACCTTTTGCGCGCATTGCGTCAGTAATAACACTTACTTTTTTCGGTCCTTTTAACTTATATGCTAATTTCACCATATCAGGGTGAATATGAATACCATCTGTAATTACTTCAACCATTACATCTGGATTTAATAACACATGACCAACAACTCCTGGCTCACGGTGATGTAATCCACGCATTTGATTGTATAAATGTGTCGCATGTGTAATCTTTCTATTTTTTAGTTGCGCATCAATTGCATCTGTATGCCCCATTGTGCCAACTACACCAGTTTCAGTAAGATATTGTTCAAACTCTAATGCTCCCTCTTCTTCTGGTGCATATGTTACTAATTTAATTAAATTCCCACTTGCTTCTTGCCATTGTTTAAATTGCTCAATATTTGCAGGAACGATATGTTCAAGTGGTTGTGCACCTGCACGTTTCTTTGAAACATAAGGTCCTTCTAAGTGAATATATTCGAAATGTGCTCCTTTTTCTTTTGCTTCTTTCGCAGCAGTTAGCGCTGCTTCAATTGCCTCTGGAGCTTGTGTCATTGTTGTTGGGAAGTAAGTTGTAACCCCTTCTTTTAACATTTCTTTACCTAGAGTTACTAACCCATCGCTATTTGCATCCATCGCATCAATATCGTATCCACCATGAATATGAACATCGATCATACCTGGAATTACAATCTTCCCTGTAGCATCAAAAACAGTTTCATTTTCTTGTGGTACATATTGAGCCATCAAACCAATTTCTTTAATGGTTTCTGCGTAACGAATAAATCCGTTTTCCACTATTTCTTGACCTGTGTAAATTTTGGCATTGATGACAATTTGCGTTTTCATTTTCATCGATCCTTTCCCATGAAATACCTACTTGTTATTATTACCTTATTCGCCTAGTTCCATCTTAATATATGCACGAGTAGTTGTCTATACATTCTAATGAAATTTCCTTTTTATTCAACAAAAAAGGAAATTTCTTACGTCCATTATAATTATAATTATAATATATAGTATTCATTTTTCCAAAAAGGGACAGTATCCACCCCTAATATAGAAGTCACTTCAACAATGGCATTAACCCACTAGACTCTAACATAACATGTTCACCATCTGTTTCTATTTCTACTGTACGTTTATTCGTTCTATATACCATTATACCGTGCCTTTTTAAGCGTTTTACTACACTTTGGTGAGGATGTCCATACGGATTACTACTCCCATAAGACAGAATAGCAAACTGCGGTTCCACTTTTTTTATAAACGTTTCACTTGTTGAAGTATACGAGCCGTGATGCCCCACTTTTAAAACATCTGCATGTACATCAAATTGTTTTAATATTTCATGTTCTGTCCGTACATCCGCGTCACCCATTAATAAAAAATCCGCTTTTCCATATCGTACCTTCAAAACAATTGAGGATTCATTATTTTCATCTTTTGATTTCCCATTGTTTAATACTTGTATAGAAACATGTGGATCCAGCGGTATATATTGCCCTTCCTTTACTGAAACGAAAGGTATCCCTCTTTTTTTAATATTATTCCGATATGTATGATAAGTAAGAGAACTATATGTTTTTCCGCTATCTAATATAAGCGATACCGGCATTTGCTCTACAATTGGAATTAGCCCCCCTATATGATCCATATCGGGATGCGTACTGACAATTACATCTAAATGATTAATCCCTTTCTCAATTAATTTCTGAATAATAACCTCTCCTGCTTCATAAGGTCCTCCATCAATTAACATTGTTTGTCCGTTTGGCATTATGATAAGTGTTGCATCACCTTGCCCCACTTTTAAAAAGCTCACTTTCATTTTACTAAGATGTTGCCGATGCATATGTAAAGGAGACGTAGTATGAATGGACATCATATACCTTTTAGCTGATGCGCTATTTAAAGAAAAACATAATAAAACAGAAACTAATAATAGAATAATCCGCATACCTCTCATAACTCGTCTCCTTTTTTCATTTAGTATGGCACTGTAAATAATTGATATACAAAAAAAGCTTAGCAAAATGCTAAGCTTTTATTTCGATATCTCTTGTAAGGAACCGAAGAATAAATCTGCTTCATTCATTTGTTCATTCTCTTCAGAAAGCGGCGGTAAATCATCTAATGTTTTCAATCCAAATGTGTCCAAAAATTCTTTTGTTGTTCCGTATAAAATAGGACGCCCTGGTCCTTCCGCCCTTCCCATTTCTTTTATAAGTAAATGTGAAACCAACGTTTGTAACGCCTTATCGGTTTTAACTCCTCTAATCTCTTCCATTTCAGTCCTTGTGATTGGTTGACGATATGCAACAATCGCTAACGTTTCAAGGGCAGCTTGTGAGAGCGAAGCAGCTGTTGGTGTATCTATTAGTTTTTGATAATATGAAGCATGTTCTTTCTTTGTAGCAAAACGATATACTTTTGCATACTGTACAATTTGCAAACCACGGTTTGCACCTTCACATTCTTGTTGCATTTCTTCTAAAATATTCATTACTTCATTCATTTCAATTTCAAGAACTTTCGCTATTTGTTCTGGATAAATCCCTTCATCACCAGAAACAAATAAAAGGCCTTCAATAATTGACTTTTGTTCTTTCCTATCCATTTCACGAGCTCCTTCCTTCTATTTTCCCATAAAAATACACATCAAAAAACCGAATCACAATCAATGCGTTCGGTTCAATATTTTTTCTCTTGTTCCAAACGATACATTAAAACATAGCATGAGATAAAGTGTTTTTATCCCAATTTCACATACTTGCCCTATGCAGATTTATTAGAGCTTGATACGAAAATTTCATCAAAATTATGTTCTTGCTCAATTATGATTTGTTGATTTTTCATAAGTTCCAGAACTGCTAAAAATGTTACGACCATTATTTCACGTTCATCATCAACAAATAAATCATAAAAACTTTGGCGACCACCCTTTATTTTTAACTGCTTTAAAATATCAGTCATTCGCTGTTCAATTGGTATTTCTTGACGAGTAATACGTGTTGTTACAGGTTTTTTTGCCTTTTTACGGCGCATTAATTTTTGAAATGCCGCTAGCATATCATATAACGTAACATCAAGAGGCAAGCTTGTCTCTTCTTCTTGTTGCAACGATGTAAAGTCAATTGGTGGACGTGTATATAGCTGTGCTCTTTCTTGTTCTCTTTCTTTTAACTCAGTAGCAACTTGCTTATATTTCTTATATTCAATTAACCTCTCCATCAATTCTTGACGAGGATCATCTATAAAATCATCACCGTTATCAAGTACATCTTCTTCATGTTTCGGCAACAACATTTTACTTTTAATTTGTAATAACGTTGCGGCCATTACTAAATACTCACTTGCAACATCTAATTGAAGTTCTTTCATCGTATGCACATAAGATAAATATTGCTCTGTAATATCTGCTACAGGAATATTATATATATCAATTTCATAACGATGTATTAAATGTAACAATAGATCTAAAGGCCCTTCAAAAGCCTCTACTTTAAAATTATATTGCACAAAGCATCCCACCACATTTTTTCTATAACAACATAAGTATAGAGCATACTCATGTTCTATCCAACCTTTTTAAGAAATTTAATTAAAAATAGACCGATGCCTATGTCATCATGCCCACCACTTCATATGATAACAGTGTAGTAAGAACAATGTAGGAGGTCAAAAAACTATGGGTCACGTTGATTGTGGTTTTAGCGGTGGGTTCGCATTACTTGTTGTACTGTTTATTTTACTAATTATTGTAGGAGCAGCTTGCTTCTGCTAATATGAACAATAACGGCTAGGGGGAAATCTCCTAGTCGTTTATTGTTCATATTTCTATGATACACTTATATGTATAACCGTTAGATAGGGGCGAGAAAACATGTATCCTACCGAATACATACAATTTTTAATTCATTTCCAAGGAGATTACGACTATTTTGAATGCCACGAAATACTAGAAGAGTACTGGAAGACAAAACCACGAGGAAATCGTGATCATTACTTAGTTGGTCTCATTCAAATTGCAGTTTCTTTATACCACCAAAGACGTGATAACTGGAATGGTTCTACAAAAATGATGAAAAGCGCAATCACAATTTTAGAAAAAAGCGGTGTGTCTTTACAACGTTTAGGAATTAATCAAGTACAACTTCTTTCCTTGCTCAATGAAAGATTGCAATCTATCCATAAAAAAGAACGTTTTGTACCTTTATTTTTACCCTTATCAGATCCATCGTTAGAGAAGCAGTGCACAGAGTTATGTCAAAAACAAAACCTCCCTTGGAAAGATTTGAATGCTATCCCAAGTGAATATATTATAAACAAGCATACTATGCGTGATCGCACAGAAGTCATTACTGAACGAAATGAACAATTACAAAAAAGAAAGCAGAGATAATAAACTACTTATCCCTGCTTTCACGAATGTATATTTTGTTCTAGCCCTTTACATTTTTCGCAAAAACTTGCTGTTTGCTCATTTCCGCAAATTGTAAACTCAAGAAATTTACTCTTTAACTCTTGAACCATCTTTGTCCCAATCCCTACATGACGGTGAGATGGGTTGACACTCAAATGCTGAATTTCTAATACTTGATTCTCTTTTTTTACAATCCCCATTATTCCAACAAAATCTTCATTCTCTTTCCACAAATACAATTGCCAATCATCTTTTGCTTCATATTCTTTCATTGTCAATTGTAATGTTTTCACATCTTTTTCAGTTGGCATAAACGAAAGAAGCCCCATTGCAATTTTTTCATAACTTTTTTTAAAACGAATTAACATAACCCTTATCCCTTCTTACAAAAGTTACAAACTAGTAATCCCCTCAATCACTCTTTTCATATCATATTCATTTTACAATATTTTCAACAGAGTGAGAAGAGCCTAAAACAACTTGATAATCATACAAAGCGAAAAGAAGAAAGTCAAATCTATGTTTCAGCACTATTCCTTTAATAAATAGAGTTAAAAAAAGAAAATTTTATATGGAATGGAAAGAAACATATCATTCAATATCACTTCATTAATAGTTACCCTAAAGCAGCACACTTCTAGCAAAATTAATATAACAAAAAATATTTATTGAAACATATAATGTAATGTATTCTATGTAATTTGTTAAAGGTTTGTTCTCACAAGCAATATATTTTAGCAACAATACTACTTGTATGATGAGCTGCAGAAGAAGTACCCCGTCCCATTTAAAAGTAAAAAAAGAGAGCAAAAGCTCTCTTTTCCCTTACCTTATTCTTCCCAAACTTTAACTTCTTTCATTACATCGCCTTGACGCATTTTTAATACTGTTTCAATACCGCTTGTTGCTTTACCAAATACAGTATGAACGCCATCTAAATGTGGCTGTGGCTCATGAACAACAAAGAATTGGCTACCGCCTGTGTTACGGCCAGCATGAGCCATAGAAAGTGATCCGACAAGGTGTCTATGAGGGTTTCCATCAGTTTCACATGGAATAGAGTAACCTGGGCCACCTGCACCTGTACCTGTTGGGTCTCCACCTTGGCTTACGAAGCCAGGAATAACACGGTGGAATGTAACACCATCATAAAATCCTTGCTCTGCTAATTTTTTAAAGTTTTCTACTGTTTTCGGTGCTTCTTCTGGGAAAAATTCCAAGTCGATTTTTTCACCGTTTTCCATTAATATGTATCCTAAAGTTTTCATATGTATATGTCTCCTTTCAACTATCTCAGCACTATATTACCACATTCATGACTAGAAACAAAAAGAATCCGACAATCTAGATACTTCTTTTTTGAAATGTGGAAAAAGCTAGGTGACAAATAAGAAATATATACTATAATAACTTTGTTGCCCGAAAATTTTAGAAAGAGAAAGGGAGCGATTTTTCGTGAGAACGAAATTATTAGCTCTGCTATTAGCTGTAACGGTATTTATGATGCCAACAGCTTCATTTGCAGACATCATCGAGGGAGAATCAATTGTTACACTAGGAGAGAACTTATCCGAACAACAAAAACAAGATCTGTTAAAAGAAATGAAAGCACCGAAAGATGCTACAATTATTACTGTATCTAATGCGGAAGAACATAAATTTCTAGAAGGCATTGTTCCAAAAGCACAAATTGGTACGAGAGCAATTTCTTCTTCTATGATTACATACACTAAACCAGGATCTGGTCTTATTGTACGATCAAAGAACATTAACTGGGTAACAGATGCAATGTACACTAACGCTTTGATTACAGCAGGTGTAAAAGATGCAGAAATTCAAATTAACGCACCTTTTAAAGTTTCAGGAACTGCAGCTTTAACTGGATTAATGAAAGCATATGAAACTGCGTCCAATAAACAAATTCCTGAAGAAGTTAAAAAAGTAGCGAATGAAGAAATGGTACAAACAGCCCAGCTTGGTGATAAAATTGGTGAAGAAAAAGCAGTTCAACTTGTTGCAAAAATTAAAGAAGAAATTGCAAAAGAACAGCCAAAAACAACAGAAGATTTACGTTCATTAATTAAAAAAATTGCTGATCAATTAGGCATTACATTAACAGATGAACAGTTAGATAACTTAGTATCGTTATTTGATAAAATGAAAAATCTTAATATCGATTGGAATCAAGTTGGTAGTCAATTAAACAAAGCAAAAGAACACGTTTCTGCCTTTTTAGGATCTGAAGAAGGACAAAGTTTTCTAGATAAAGTGAAAGATTTCTTCTCAAGTATCATTGATTTTGTTAAATCTTTATTCAAGTAAAAAAGAAGCCCGCCAGTGACGGGCTTCTTTTTTATACAAGTAACGGTAATTTCATAACAGCCTCTTCAACCGAACGCACTATATGATTTGCTTTCTCCTTTACATATGGATGGGCATGATGAAGAGTAAATGAATGCGGGGTTACTTCAAACATAGAAATATCATTGAAAGAATCTCCAATACAAGCAACTTCATTTGCTTCAATTTGCAAATGGTCCATTAGTCGCTTTAGAGCACTACCCTTACTCACGCCTCTTGGCATAATATCAACATAGCGTTTACCTGATATAAAAACTTCCGCTTCGCCTTGAAACGTATCTCGTAGCTCTTGATCTAACGTCACAATTTTCTCTTCTTCTCCAAAAACAAACAATTTTGCAGGGTGCACAGTCTTACCAAACTCTTCTTCTAACGCTTCAATTTCAGCGATATGCACACCCATATACGCTTCAAAATTATGGTGTTGTTCATTTTTCCTTTTTGTATATCGCTGCTCATTTGCACAAACAATATCCGCTAGTCCTTTTTTATGTATATATCGATATATTTCCTGGGCAACCGTATTTTCAAAACTCGATTCATGGAATAAATCCCCATCCGGAAGTAACATTGTCGCTCCATTTAAGCCTGTTGTGTAATATGGGAATGAAAACCTTTTTACAACTTCATCAATTCTATGTGTAAAGCGGCCAGAGGCAAAACAAATATTTGTCCCTTTCTCAGCTAACCAACACAGCGCACGTTCATCTTCTTTTTGCATATGATTCACATCGTAAACGAGCGTGTCATCTAAATCACTTACAAATAATTTAATCATGTCCTCTTCCCCTTCCATACACAATATCTACTCTAAGTGTACACAAAAAATGTGTGATTTTTGTTAAAAAACAATAAATTTTTGCTAAAAAAAATAAACGGGTGTATAATCCCGTTTATTTTTGTCTTTTTACATTTTGAGGTCTTACAATACTTGGTCGTACTTTTAAACTAGACATTGTTGGACGGAGTAAAATTTTTGTTAACGCGCCCCAATCAAATGGTAAAAACGGCCATAAATAAGGTGTTTGTAAACTTTTTATAGACGTTAAAAATAAAATTAATATCGTCATACCAATTACAAATCCCATCTCATGGAAGAGACCTGTTAAAATAATAACAAACAATTTCCCAACCTTATTCCCTAATCCTAATTCATAACTCGGTGTTGCATATGCACCAATCATCGAAACCGCTACATACAAAATTACTTCTGGCACAAACAAACCTACATCAATTGCAATTTGACCAATTAATATAGCGGAAATCAACCCTGCTGCAGACGATAACGGCGTTGGAGTATGAATGGCTGCCATCCTTAAAAACTCAAGTCCGACCTCTGCCATTAACACCTGTAATAAAATTGGTAAATGCGTCATCTTAGTCGGTCCAATAAAAGCAAGATTTGCTGGCAAAAGAGTTGGATCAAATACAAACACTAGCCAAAATGGTAATAAAAATAACGAGAATATAACACCTAAAAAGCGCACCCAGCGTAAAAATGTACCGACAGCTGGATTTTGTCTAAATTCTTCCGCATGCTGTAAATGATGAAAATATGTTGTCGGTGTAATCATAGCACTTGGTGATGTGTCAACGAGCACTAACACATGCCCTTCTAGTAGATGATTTGCTGCTACATCTGGCCTTTCTGTATATCGAATAAGTGGGAATGGGTTATAGCTTTGCTTTACAACAAATTCTTCTACTGTTTTATCCGCCATCGTAATTCCATCTACATCGATGTTATTTAATTCTTGTTTTATAATCTTTACTAAGTCTGGATTTGCAACATCTTGAACGTATGTAATACAAATATCCGTTTGTGATCTATCTCCTACTCGAATAATTTCATTTCGAAGACGTGGATCTCGAATTCTTCTACGAATTAATGCTGTATTTACAACGATATTTTCAACAAACCCATCCCTCGCACCGCGTACTACCTTTTCGGTATCTGGTTCTGTCGGTGTTCGCCCTGGATAACTACGAACATCGATCGCGAACGCTTCCGTTTCACCTTCCACAAATATCACAATGAGTCCTGATAATACTTGGAGCATTACCTCATCCATCGTTTTCACTTTGCTTACTTGTTGATGGATTAAGCGATTCTCTAAAAGCTTCACTGTATCTTCTTCTACATCCCTTATCTCATTTGTATCCACCGCTTCTTCTAAAATAGGGATAATATAATTTGTATCACAAAGTCCGTTTACAAATAACACACCAATTTCTTTATTCAAAATTTGAAATTTACGAATGCCAACATCGTATGTAACGCCTAGTCCAACTGTCTGCTTTAAATAATTTTCATTGTCACTTATGAAAGTTGATATAGGGATATCCACCTTTTTAGGCTTCGTCATAAAAACCACTCCTTTCCAAAATTAATTGAATCGCTTTTCTAGTAATAGGTGACCCTCTCTCCCATTCATCATTCCCGCACATTTTACCAATATCACCAACTCCAACAATGACAGGAACATTTAAATCGTCTAAGCAATATATTGTATCTCCACTAATCCTGCCAATTTCACCATCTGGAAGTCCAAATTTATCAACACCGTATTCGGTTAAATTCCCATTCCGATCTACACTTACATCTACACGTGCCCATTCCCAATGATGCGTATTAGACGCTACTGCTAAAATTCCGAGCACATCAATTTGTTTATGGGTAGCCACATATTTTAAAGCCTTCTCACCAGATCCTTCTCCAATAAATCCACTGTCATCAAACATGACAAATACAGGGTCATATGGCGTTTGCATAATAAGCTCAACAACTTTTTTCCCTGTCAATTTGGTTGGATTACTTTGTGATGCTGAAATACACCTTCCCCCAAATTCCTTTGTTAAAAGCTCAATTGTCCGCTTTGCATATTCATCTCCATCTGTGACCAAAACAACCCTTCGTCTCATTTGATTTATCCTTTCGGTTTACATATAAGTGCTATAAAAAACGAAAACAATATCGCTGCGGAAATGCCCGCAGACGTTAAACTAAACATGCCAATACCAATTCCTAAATATCCATGTTTTTCTGCTGCATGCATTGCTCCGTGCAATAGTGAATGTCCAAAACTTGTAATAGGGACTGTTGCTCCAGCACCTGCAAACTTTATTAGTTTATCGTACAATCCAAATCCATCTAAAATTGCTCCGATGACTACAAAAGTTGCCATTAAATGAGCTGGTGTTAACTTTGCGAAATCTAACAATAGTTGCCCAATTACACAAATAGCTCCACCTACAAGAAATGCATATATAAAATCCACAATTCACTCTCCTTTAACTCTTTCAAATACGACACCATGTGCAATTGTTGGAATCGTTTCTTTCTGTTGCATCATCATCGGGCTTAATAATGCGCCAGTGGCAACGACAAAAATTCGTTGTAAATTCCCTTTTTGCATCTCGTGTAATAAATGGCCATATGTGACAACTGCTGAACAAGCGCAACCACTACCACCTGCAAACACTTCTTCTTGACTTGATTCATAAATCATCAATCCGCAATCATTGTATATATGCCCAAGATCGTAACCTTCCTCAAGTAAAAGTTGTTTTGCAATCGGCGTCCCAACAGCTGATAAATCACCCGTAACAATTAAATCATAATCATCGGCACTTCTTCTTAAATCTTCAAAATGCTGTTGAATTGTATGAGCTGCTGCTGGAGCCATCGCTGCCCCCATATCCAAAGGATTTGTGATTCCTAAATCTTGCACTTTTCCGATTGTAGCCGCCGTAATTTTAATCGCACTTTTTTCATTGCTAATTAATATAGATCCTGCACCAGTCACAGTTGAATTTGCTGTCCCTGGCTTTTGCCCACCATACTCTGTTGGATAGCGAAATTGTCTTTCAGCCGTTGCATTATGACTACTTACTGTAGCTAAGACACGATTTGCAAATCCACCGTCTATAAAAGCTGAGCCAACTGCTAAAGTCTCCATAGACGTCGCACAAGCGCTAAACATTCCTAAAAAAGGAATGCCCCACTTACGCGCAACATAATTTGCTGTCACTGTTTGATTTAATAAATCTCCCGCTAAAAAGAAATCAATTTGCGATGTTTTTATATTCCCTTTTTGCACTGCTTGTTGAATTGAGTCTGACATTAATCTTCGTTCGGCGAGCTCCCAATTTTCCTCTCCACAATGCAAGTCATCGTATGAAATATCAAAATCTTTTCCAAGAGGGCCCTCAGCTTCTTTCGGACCGACAGCAGTACCCGTTGCATTCACATATATATCATTTTGAAATACCCACGTTTGTTTTCCGGTCAACCTCATACTAGCCCCTCCTTTAAGACATAAAAACTTTAAAGGTATACCTTATTAACCCAATGATATATGCACCAACAACCCCAAATACAATTACACTTCCTGCCAGTTTAAACATATTTGTAGCAATCCCTAGAACAATCCCTTCACTCTTATGCTCTAAGGCAGCGCTCGCCATAGAATTTGCAAATCCTGTCACCGGCACCGCTGATCCTGCTCCAGCAAATTGACCGATTTTATCATATACACCACATCCTGTTAAAATCGCGGATAATAAAACAAGCGTTGCAACAGTTGGGTTTCCTGCCTCTTGTTCACTGAAGTGAAAATAATGTATATAAAATTTCATCAATACTTCTCCAACTGTACAAATGAGTCCACCTACAAGAAATGCTTTGATACAATTTAGTAAATAGTTTGGCTTTGGATGATACTCCTTCACTTTATTTATGTAATCATCCTTCAATTTCTGACTTGTCATTTATATACTGCCTCCTACTTTACGAAATAAATCCAGTGAAACAACGATCCTATTACTTTCCCAAGTACAATAGCAATGAGTAAAACAACAATCTTCCCCTCTACCCCTACTCGTTTCGCTAAAATAGGTAGAACATTTAACACCTCTGTTAATGCCGCAGCAAGCATTCCAATGAACGTGCCACAAAATATCCCTAATATAACGAGCCAATATTGCGATGTTTGAAATGTAATGTTTTTCAAACTACACCAAGCCCCTGTTAAAGTACCTGCAATGACTGCCCACTCAAAATATTGAATATGCTTTCCACTTCTCGTTAATTGAGCTAAACGGGGGATTATACCAAGTACAGCTAAAAATGCGACATACCCGCTACCTACCGCAATCCCTCCAGCTAAACCAATTAAAATAACAAATCCAGACTCAATCATCGGCAAGTTGTTTCATATTATCCTTGTTTTCATTAACGATTACATATTGATCAAGCGACTGTTGGTATTGAAACATCTCAACTTCTAGCGGACTTGGCTCTTCATTAATTCGCTTTTGAAATACATGATTAAAGAATAAAACCATCCCTAAGCCAAGACCTAAAGAATAAGGAATTTGAAATAAAAGTGGTTGCGCATTAAATTCTCCAGTAATCATGTAATATAACCGTTGATGTACTTGTTGCATACTTACATCTTCATGGAAATAAATGATCGCAAGGGCCGCTCCAATGAAAAGTAACAGCCATACAAGCCCGAAAAAAACTGGATGCGCCTTCTTTTTTTCGTATATAATTTCAACAAGAGTTTGTCCAGAACCGAGTAAATTAATTTGTACATGAGATGCTTTCTGTTGAATAATCTCAATTACTTTCATAACATCAATTACAACATGCGTCTTATCATGCGCTGTTATTTTGTAAACTATCTCATTTTGTAACAACTCAACTACGGAAGAATCTCCGGCAAGTTGAGCAACATCGCCCAGCTTTACTTCATAAGTAGGAGAAACTTTTAAACGATTGCGCATTTTAATATAAATCGTTTGTTCCAACTTTCATTCACCCCTTCACTCTTCCTCGTAGTTGTAGTATGGTTATTGAATTTTTTTCTAATACAATTTTTTCATAAAAAAACATCTGCACCATTTTGGTGCAGATGTTTTTTACTTATGCCTTTTTCTTAAATAAGTTTGCAATACTTAATGCAAGCCCTCCCCAAATGACTACGATTCCAATAACCATCATCATAATCGCTGATCCACTCATTATGAAACACCTCGATCTTTCCATTCTTTTTCAAGTTTGGCAGAGTCCGAATGAATTTGTGCATCCCATTTTTTCAGACCAATGATTATTGCAACTATGAGGAATGCTGCTGCTATCGACCAACCATACGTTACAACAAACTCAGTCGGATAATCTCCATAGTTCTTTTTAATATTTTGGATTGTACCATCAATTAGCATATACCCTAACATAAGCGGAGTAATAACGAGTAAACTCACTCTCCAAAACGTTCCTAATTTAATATCAGATACAAAGTTTGCATGATTTTGATAAACTGGTAAACGACGTAAAATGAGCCCTATCGTAACTACTTCCGCAAGTGCAATTGTAATTAATCCGAAATTATTAGCGAAATAGTCGACAACATCTAAGAACATAAGTCCACCACGTGTTGCAAAAACAAGAGAAACTAACACGAGAAGGGTTCCCATAATTCCAATGGTTTTTTCACGACTTAAACTGAATTTTTCAGATACAGCGGCAAAGCATACTTCCGCAAGTGAAATAAGTGATGTGATTCCAGCAACCGTTAACGATAAGAAAAATAATACACCAAACAACGGTGACATCGGCAACTCATTAATAATTTGCGGAAATACTACGAACGCAAGTCCAACGCCAGCACTTGCTACTTTATCAACCGGTACTCCCATATTATTTGCCATAAATCCAAGAGCTGCAAAGACTCCAATACCTGCTAATAATTCAAATCCTGAGTTTGCGAATCCAGTAATAAAGGCATTATTTGTTGTATCAGAGTTTTTCGGTAAATAACTAGAATACGTAATCATAATTCCAAATGCTAAAGATAAACTAAAGAATATTTGACCATAAGCAGCAAGCCATACTTTCCCATCAAAAATACGACTCCAATCTGGTTTAAAGAATGCATCTAGTCCTTGCATAGCACCTTCCATCGTCACTGCACGAACGACGATAATAAGGAACATAACAACTAATAAAGGAATAAATATACGGTTAACAACTTCGATTCCTTTTTTAACTCCTTTAAATGCAACGCCAAGCACAATAATCCAAACGAGAGCTAACGGAATTAATACTTCCGGTACAAGTCCTCCAAATTGTCCTGGCTTATCTGCAACATGTAAGTACTCTTTAAATAAAAATGATTGCGTGTCTTTTCCCCATGCTCCAGTAATTGCAAAGTATGTATACGATATAGACCAAGCAATAATCACTGCATAATATGTTGAAACGATAAATGTTACGCACATTTGCCACCATCCAATAAATTCGGCACGCGGGCTAATACGGAAAAATGTAAGTGGTGCTGAGCCACGATGACGATGACCAAGAGCAAACTCAAATGCTAACAATGAAATACCCGTCGTTAATAATGCAAATAAGTACGGTAAAAAGAATGCCCCGCCGCCATTTTCATACGCTGTATAAGGAAAACGCCATATGTTTCCTAATCCAACGGCAGATCCGACCGCTGCGAAAATAAATCCAGCTCTCGTTCCCCATTGTTGCCTCGTTTCCATGTTTCCTTCCCCCCTTTATGACAAGTTCATACTTGGATTATATTTTAAATTAACTAAATTATCAATAAATTCTGTTAATTTTTTCGAAAATTAACATCTCTCTCCTATTAACTTCATAAAAAAATCGAATAGACAATTATTCGTCTATTCGATCTTTCATCTGTTTTAATATTTTCTTTTCAAGTCTTGAAACTTGTACTTGCGAAATACCTATGCGCTCTGCTACTTCTGACTGTGTTTGATCTTTATAGTAACGCAAGTATACAATTAAGCGCTCTCGTTCATCTAGTTCTCTAATCGCTTCTTTTAAAGCAATTTTATCGAACCATTTCGTTTCAGATTGATCTGCAATTTGATCTAAAATAGTGATTGGATCACCGTCGTTTTCATATACAGTTTCATGTATAGATGAAGGCGCCCGGCTCGCTTCTTGTGCTAGAACAACTTCCTCTGGCGTTAGTTCTAGCGCCTCTGCCACCTCATTAATCGTTGGAGCCCTTCCGAACTCTTTCGAAAGCTCATCTCTCATCTTTCGAATTTTGTTCCCTGTTTCTTTTAAAGACCTACTAACTTTCACTGATCCATCATCACGTAAAAAACGTTGTATTTCTCCAATAATCATTGGAACTGCATATGTTGAAAATTTCACGTCGAAAGATAAATCAAATTTATCTACCGATTTCAAGAGCCCAATACATCCAATTTGAAATAGATCGTCTGGTTCGTATCCTCGATTAAGAAACCGCTGTACAACCGACCAAACGAGACGCATATTACTTTGAACGATTGTATCTCTCGCCTGTTGATCTCCATCTTGACTTTTTTGAATTAACGCTTTTAGCTCGTGGTCCTTTAACTGAGGTTTCTTCTTCTCATTTTTGACCTCTATGTCCATAGGCTATTCTCCTTAATTGCATAGAGCGTTACTATTTGATAAGTATTTTGTCAAATGGATTGTTGTCCCGAAAGATTCGTTTGAAATAACTTCTACTTCATCCATAAAATTTTCCATGATAGTAAATCCCATTCCGGAACGCTCTAATTCAGGTTTAGTTGTAAAAAGGGGTTGTCTCGCTTCATCTAAGTTAAAGATTCCAATCCCTTCATCTCGAATCGTGAGTTTCACCATTGCTTCTTCCAAAATTACAGAAATATAAACAATACCTTCTGCATTTCCTTCGTATCCATGAATAATTGCATTTGTAACCGCTTCTGACACAACTGTTTTGATCTCCGTTAATTCTTCCATCGTTGGATCTAGTTGTGCAATGAAAGCCGCCACTGTAACGCGAGCGAATGATTCATTTTGACTTAATGCTGAAAATTGAAGGTTCATTTCATTTCTCATCTATGCCACCCCCAACGTCGCGAGCGCGTGCGCTTCACTTTCTTCTAAGCGAACGATTTTGAATAAGCCCGACATTTCAAATAAACGCTTAACAGGCGGTGAAATTGCACAAACAACCATTTCTCCACCTAATCCCTTTACGTGTTTATATCGGCCTAATATAACACCTAGACCAGAACTATCCATAAACGATAAGTTCTCTAGGCTCAAAACAATATGATGAACACCATGTGTCTCAATCATATCTGTTACTTTCGTTCGCAACTCTTCAGCCGTATGATGATCTAATTCACCCTCTAGTCTCACACATAGGACGTCACGTTTTACTTCTAATTGCATGGAAAGACTCACACGATTTCCTCCTTATGCTCAAACTTTACTTATTCACATACATAAAGATTTTCGTGATATAAAATAAGAATCCTTCCTGCTGACAAAAGAAGAACTATTTCGTCATAAAGTGAAACCTTTCAGCATTATTCACTGGCATACGAATAGAAAAGCGGCAAACTATTTGCCGCTATTTTGATGTTGAAAACATCCCAAAACTTCTTTTAAATAACTCCCACCAGCTCGCTGCAGCAACATCTTCTTTTGCTACAATTGTTTGTTTTAATAAAACATCTTTATCTTTTTTAATAACAAGTGTGCCAAGCGCGTCACCTTTTTTAATCGGTGCTTTTACTTTCTTTTCAGCAATTACTTCTTGTTTTACCTTGTCCATACTCTCGCCCTTCTTCATAAGAAGAGAAACATTATCTGACGCAACTAAATCTATTTTTTCTTTTTTCCCTTTTCCTACTTGAACTGTCTTAATTTTTTCGCCGCGCGTATACAATTTCTTTGTCATATATTGTCCAAATGCATAGTCAAGAAGCTTCGTCACTTCGTTGTTCCGTTCTTTTGATGTTGGTGCTCCCATGACAACTGAAATGACACGCATGCCATTTTTTTGAGCCGATGCTGTTAAACAATATTTCGCTTCTGTCGTAAAACCTGTTTTTACTCCATCTACGCCAGGATAAAAACGTACTAGCTTATTCGTATTAACGAGCCAAAACTTTTTATCCGTATCTTCACGTAAATAATCTTCGTACTTACCTGTGTATTTACGAATAAGTGGATACTTCATCAATTCTCTCGCCATTATAGCCATATCATTTGCTGTCGAATAATGGTCTTTGGCCGGAAGACCTGTTGGGTTTTGAAAATGTGTATTTTTCAACCCTAGATCTTTCGCCTTTTTGTTCATCATATTTACAAATCCTTCTTCTGAACCTGCGATATGCTCAGCTACTGCAACAGATGCGTCATTTCCAGATGCAATTGCAATACCCTTTAACATCTCATTTACAGTCATCTCTTCCCCAGGTTCTAAAAAGATTTGCGATCCACCCATTGAAGCTGCATGTTCGCTCGCTCTAACTTTATCGGTCAGTTTTAGTTTTCCTTTTTCAACTTGTTCCATAATTAAAAGCATTGTCATAATCTTTGTCATACTAGCAGGTGGTAATTTTTCATTTGGGTTTTTATCAAATAAAACTTTACCTGTATCTTGCTCAATTACGATTGCTGACGACGCTTGTTCCGCTAACTTCGGCGTTGTTTCTTCTGTTTTCTCCTGCTTCGTTTTCTCAGATTGCGCAAAACTCACTGAAGTTCCAGAAAGCAATAACATGAAACAAACAAGTATTCCAAAAACTCGCTTCATGACTAACCCTCCATTCTATATCAGACCTATTTTTTCCAATTTCTCTTTTTTTAATACCAATTTTTTCTATTATTTTCATTTGACAAATACATTCGTCCCCTATATTGTATTAAGTGTATTACACACAGTAGTACACTTAATACATATGAGGAAGGAGACATTGCTCTTGCATATTCAACTTGACCCAAGAAGCAACACTCCGATATGGGAACAAATTGTTCAAAATATAAAAGAACTCGTATTGAAAAACATGTTGGCTCCAAGTGATAAACTTCCTTCTGTACGCGAGCTCGCTTCTTTACTCGTTATAAATCCAAATACAGTGAGTAAAGCGTATCAAGAGTTAGAGCGACAAGGAATTATTGAAACGTTACGAGGAAAAGGAACATTTGTATCCCAATCGATTACCCCAACATTAGACGAAAGGAAAATCGCTATGGTTGAAAAGCAATTTCATCAATTACTATTAGAAGCCTCTTATCTTGGTATTACGAAAGATAAAATTCATGATTGGATAGATTCATACTATAAAGAGATTGGAGGAAATACGGATGTTGAAAGTGACAAGCTTGAAGAAAACAATTGATAATCAAACAATTTTAGACGATGTTTCTTTCACATTACAAAAAGGTAGTATCGTCGGATTACTTGGAAGAAATGGTGCGGGGAAAACAACTTTATTACGAACGATAGTCGGTATTTTAGACCCAGATGAGGGAACTGTTACATATGAGGATATCGACATTCATAAAAATCCTGAAACGAAACAAAAAATCGTATATGTTCCGGATTCTACTAACATACTGAACGGTTATACAGTAAAAGAAATCGTGAAGTTTTATAAAGCAGTTTATACAGCATTTGATGAACCATATTTCTACGAACTACTAGAACGTTTCAATTTACCAAACAAACGAATTCGTAGTTATTCAAAAGGAATGAAAGCACTGCTTGCCATCATTTTAGCTGTTGCTGCACAGGCAGAATATATTATTTTAGATGAACCAACAAACGGACTTGATCCTATCGTTAAAAGACAGATTTTACAGTTTCTCGTTGGAGAAGTTGCAGAAAAAGAGATTACCATTTTCATATCTACCCATCATTTAGATGAAGTTGAACAAATTGCAGATACAATCATTATTTTAAAAGGACATACTGTATCTTCTATTACATCACTAGACGATGCAAAATCACAATTTGCTAAAATCCAAGTAGCCTATGAACGCTCATTACCTCAAAAACTAGAAAACTTAAGCAATATTAAAATATTAAACCAAACGGGAAAAGTATATACAATCTTAATTGAGGGAAATGTAGCTACAACACTGGAGAAGTTTTATAAAGAGCAACCTATACTCATTGAAGAACTAACAATGTCACTTGAAGATGTCTTCGTTACGACACTGGAGGAGGATGGGTATGTTTCATAAAGCGTTGTGGATGTGGAATTGGAAGCGCGGGAAATATGCTGCGTTACTGTTTTTCTTTAGTTCGCTTTATTTTTTATCTTTCGAATACTATCAAGCAGCAGAAACTCAACAGTCTCTCTTTCTCCATCCAGAAAAAATAGGTGAAGAAAAGTTCTACTATCATTATTCTTTTTATTCTTCTAATAGCTTTTGGTTAGGTATTATTACAATTATCCTATCCTGTATATTGATTGGTTGGGAGCGAAGTAATCAAAGTGGAGATTCACTTATGACATTTCCATTTAAAAGACGTGATATGTTCTTATCGAAGTGGGTTTTCGGTGGATTTTTCATTGTACTATCACTTCTAATCAATTGGGGTCTTATGTATTTTATTTATAAATCTACGATTCACTTTGAATATCAATCTTTCGAACCGTTTCATCGATATTTCCTGTATGCAATTTTCACATATATAGCGATCTATACTGTCTCTTTATGTATTGGTACATTTACTGGCAGTATTATTTCACAAAGCATCTTTAGCATTACTTTTTGCATCATGGGAATGGGAATCTTTTCACTCTTACTCCTATTCTTTACAGCTCATGCTGAGGCAATACAGGGGAATAAAAGTTATACGAATTTCGAAAACATTTATGAATTCAATAAAAAGACCAACATTTCAAGCGCTATATTAGACTTTTCAATTAGTTATAATTACCACCCTACTGCCCAATCAGATGAAGATCATGGAAAAGTAATACAAAGGGGACCTACTTTTCATAGTTATTACTCTGCAAAAATAATACTTGTTCCTATCTTCTATACAATTTTCAGTTTGCTTATTGGGATGTTTCTCTATGCAAGGTCACCTAATGAACATAATAAGAAAATTTTCCTTTTTCCAAAATACAACTCACTCTGGATGTCGTGTACTACCTTTTATTTTGCATTAATAGGTGGGCAAATGTTGAAGCGTTTTGATTTATTATTTAGTTACTATGTTGGGTTCTTTTTATTTGGAATCGTCACTTATTTTATATTATCACGTCTTACAAACTATAAAGTTTTTTAAAGGAGAGATCCTATGTTTCAAAAAGTATTATGGATGCATACCTACAAGCAAAGTAAATATATTGTTTGGCTATTTTGGTTAGTAAGTTTTTATGTACTATCCTATAAATACTACTTAGCATCTGCCGAGCAATTAAAATATTTTCATGAACATAATGAATGGAAATATATATACCGATACTATTATCAACTTTCACTTCCCGATGCTATCATGGTTCAAGGAGGACTCCTTATTGCATTAGCCTGCATCCTTATTGGATGGGAGCGTCAAAATCAATCAAGTGACATTCTATGGTCTATGCCATTTAAACGGAAACATCTCTTCATGACGAAATGGCTTTTTGGTGTGTGTAATATTTTAGCTATCGTTATATTGAATTGGGGACTTTTTGCTATTATGAAAAAGGCAACTTTTCATAATAAGTATCAAATATTTTCACCATTTCATACCTATTTCTTATACATGGTTATCATCTTAATTGCTATATATACACTTGCATTATGCATAGGAACAATTGCTGGTAATATGATTTCACAAGGATTCTTCAGTGTTGCTATACTTGGATTCCCTTTTATTTTGCCGACTCTAATTGCCGGAGCTATTTCTATTCATACGGTTGGACTTATTTCTAATCATCCCGTCTATACGGAGGAGAATGTAGATCGTTATGGTTCAGTAATAGAAAAAGTGAGTATTTTAGCGCCAGTTCGCGGATTCAATATTAATTTTAATTACGATCCTCAACGTGCTTATACTGATGAACAAGGCGTACGTCATGATGAACCTAATTTTACGTATATTCCCTCAGCAACAAAACTTATCGGCCCAATCGCAAATGTACTTATTCTATTACCTTTAGGAATGTACTTATATACAAGATCACCTAATGAACAAAATGGGAATTTTCTATTATATCCGAAACTCAAAACACTATGTATGATATGTTGTGTAATCTTTATTGGAATGTTTGGAGGAATGGCAACGGGAGGAAGTCATTCTATCTTAAATTATTATATTGGTTTTATAGGAACCAGTACGATAGTCTACCTACTATTATCTCGCTTATTAAAATTTAAATTTTCTTGGCGTGTGAAATAACCTCCTCTTAAAGAGGAGGTTATTTCACATTCTCTCTCCTATCCCCATACACCATCTCTTCTTTCATCCCAAATCCATCACCATTTTGCACAATTTGCTCTGTCGGTGCAACTACACTTTCGGCAATTTTCCATTCCCCACGCTCTTTTACAAATACTTGTAGAAAATAGTTCATACCATCTAATTGATATGCATTTTCTTTTTTCACATTATAGTGAATCGCAATGTAGTACACTTGAATGTTTTCTTTCCCTATTTTTGATACGTATTGCGATAGTCTCGGTATATAAAGTGCTGCTTTCTGAAAAGATAGTTGCTTCGCTTTAACAAACGATGAACTTGTTACATTACGTAATGTGTCCCGATTACGAATATTATCGCTATGGTGAAATAATACTGCGTTTTGCATAGAACGAACCCATAATTTCGAATATAAAACTGTATTATCAGTTTCAATGTACTTCACTTCTTTTCGCACCACTTGGATAGGCGTATCTGCGTACGTGAATGTTTGAAAATAGAAAAAACTACCAAATAAAATGGTAAGTGCAGCAATATATTTCATAATCTTTCCTCCGATCTTTTAATTAAAGTATCGGAGTTTCAAAATATTTTTATTCAAAAGAAAAAGGATAGGAATGCTTTCGCTTCCTATCCTCATTTATTATAATACGCGGCCAAATAGTTCTAAGACCATTTCTATTTCTTGGTCGCTCCAACCTTTAAATCTCTCTTTATAATATTCTTTACGCACAGCTTCAAGTTTTTCAGTTACTTCTCTTCCGTGCTCTGTAATTTCTAAGTACACGATACGACGATCTGAATTAGAACGTTTTCTTTCTACTAATCCTTTTCGTACAAGTCGATCTGTAACAGCTGTAATATGACTGGAGGTTACGTTTACTTCACTCGCAATTTGCGAAGCCATCTGTGGACTGTTTAAAAATAACGCACGTAATACAGAAAATTCATTATATGGCATATGTTCTGCAAAACGTGTATTAATATCATTTTGTAATAAACGTATCATTTTTCGAAATGATGCAGATAAATCTAAAATCAGCGTTTCTCTTTTTTCGTTCAATAGCCTCGTCCCTTTTTTATCATATTTACACATATTATAATCTATAAATACCTATATTGTATATGATTTCTTTCCTCAACATTCTCATTTATGTAACTTTTTTCATATAAATTTCTTTTTTGTTCACACATATACATATAAAAAGGATGGTGATGGAAAATGCAGGGTGGAATAAATCCTTATTTACACAACGTACGCACAGCTAATACTGGTAAAGAAGCTACTATTACTGTACAAGGCGAAGGCGTTGTCAAAGCAAAACCAAACGTTGTTATATTAACGCTTGGCATTCGAACTGATAGTAAAAATGTAAAACAAGCGCAGGAAGAAAATGCAGTACAATCAAAACAATTACTGGATGCACTTAAACAGCTGGGTATTGCCGATAAAGATATAGAAACGATTTCTTATACGATCACTCCTCAATACGAATATGTAAATGATAAAGCATTGCTCCAAGGATACCGTGTGGAGCATTTGTATGAAATTACCGTTTTAAATGTACAAAAAGCTGGGGAAGTATATGATATAGCCGTATCAAATGGCGCAAATGTAGCAAAAGGTTTACGTTTCCGAGTATCTCATCCAAATAAATATTATGAGAAGGCTCTCATTCAAGCTCTGCACCAGGCAGTAGAAAAAGCTCGTGCTATTGCGAGTACATATAATCTAAATATTAATCCTGTTCCCCTCTCATTCGTTGAAGAATCTGCCCAATTACCACGGGAGGTTACGTCTTATGCTACTTTACATGCACAAGCAGCCCCGCCCATTCAATCTGGTGAATTAGAAATCATTTCATCCATACGGGCTATTTTTACGTATTTATAACGAATTCTCTTTACAAGTAAACGTTATCATTTTACTTGTTGTAAAAACATGATGTTCTGATATAATAAAGGACGGTGAGCTCTTACAAAAGAGATATCACGGGTGGGAGAGGGATATGAAAAAGAAGGTTTAACATGAAAGGAATACTTGAAAGAACATTTAAATTAGGTTTACACGAAACATCACCAAAACAAGAAGTTTTAGCTGGAGTTACGTCATTTTTCACAATCGTATATATTATGATTGTAAATGCGTCCATCTTATCAGATGCTGGCATTCCTCTTGAAGCTGGAATTTTAGCAACTGTTTTTAGTTCATTTGTCGGATGTCTACTCATGGCATTTTGGGCAAATGCACCTGCTATTCTTGTCCCTGGTATGGGTGTAAATGCATTCTTCACGTACACAGCTGTGCATACGCTTGGACTAACTTGGCAAGAAGCATTAGCTGCTGTCTTTATCTCTGGTATTATTTTTGCAATTGCCGCTTTTACACCAATCGCTCGCGTGCTATCAGTATCAATTCCAAAGTCATTAAAGGAAGCGATTACTGTCGGCATTGGATTATTTTTAGCGTTTATCGGATTGCAAAAAGGTGGTTTAGTCGTTTCGAACCCAAATACTGCTGTGGCAATGGGGAAATTAAGTAATCCTGTCGTTCTTGCGACATTACTTACTCTTATCATTGCACTTGTATTATTTATTCGTAACGTACGTGGAAACTTTTTATGGACGATTGCAATAGGAACTGGTATCTCATGGTTATTTGGTCTTGTGGATACGAGTCAAATGGGAAATAGTTCATTCTCATTCGCTAATTACGGTGATGTGTTTGGAGCTATGTCATTTGGGAAACTTTCTTCCTTACCATTTTGGATTGCAACATTCTCTTTAAGCATGGTGCTTATTTTTGAGAACATGGGACTTCTGCACGGTTTATTAGAAGATGATCGTAAATTCCCACGTGCTTACCAAGCCAATGCAATTTCAGCAATGACATGTGGTCTATTTGGCACAAGCCCTACCGTTTCAACAGTAGAAAGTGCCGCAGGTATTACTGCAGGTGGTAAGACAGGTCTGACGTCTATCGTTACTGGGTTGCTATTCTTTGCATCACTGTTTGCTCTTCCATTTGTCAAATTAATTCCTGATAGTGCCATTGCACCAATCTTAATTATTATTGGCGGTCTGATGATTACAAGCATTCAACAAATTCCTCTGAACGACTTTTCAGAAGGATTTCCAGCATTCTTAATTATCGTTATGATCCCGCTCACATATAGTATCGCTGATGGCATTGCGTTCGGATTTATTGCTTACCCTATCTTAAAAGTTGCTCTTGGAAAGCGTAAAGAAGTCGCACCATCTATGTATATCATTACATGCTTATTCTTAGCTATGTTTGTATTACATGCTATTGGTTAAGAAAAAACACCGAGGAAATCCTCGGTGTTTTTTACTTAAACCATCCTTTTTTATAAAACCATGCCATCATTCCGCCGCCAATTAATGCCATTAGAAGAAGACAAATAAAATAACTATATTGTCCACCAAGCTCTGGCATATGCGTAAAGTTCATTCCATATACTCCCGCAATAAATGTTAATGGCATGAAAATAGTCGAGAATACAGTTAATGTTTTCATAATGTTATTCATATGATGTGAGTTTAATGAAAAATAACTATCCCGAATATCCGCCGTTAACTCTCGACTTGCCTCAATCATTTCCGTAAGTTTAAGTAAATGATCATGTATATCTTTAAAATAAATCTCATGATCACTTATACCGTAAAAACGAGTGGAATTCAAAATACGATACAATAAATCACGCATTGGAATAATTGTACGTCTTAACTTAGATAAATCTGCCCTAATATCAAATACTTCTTCTAGCACGGCTCCTGCTGTCTCACCTGTTAAATTATCATCAATCGCATTTAAATGATCTTCAATGTAATATACAGGTGCGAAATAATCATCTACAATTTGATCAGTGATTGTATGTGCTACATGTAAAGGTCCTTTCTTAATCCGCCTCTTCTCACCAAGTGTTTTCCATACTCTTTCAATTGCATTATTATGAGAAAAATGGAAAGAAACAATATAGCGATCACTAACAAACAAATCAATTTCATGTGGTTCTAGCCCATCTTCTCCAAACGCGTGAAGAACTAAAAAGTTATATCCATCATAAAAATCAACTTTTGGCCTCTGTACATATTCTAGACAGTCTTCAATTGCAAGGGGATGGAACTTAAAATGGTCTTGTAGAATATATGTATACTCTTCTTTCGTTGGCTTATATAAATCTAGCCAATACCATACAATATGGTCTTTCTTTGTTTCTTCTAGAGAAACATCATATAATACTTCATCTGTTTTTGTTACTGCACAAATTCTAATCATAATTTCACCCATTATTATTATAAACAAAAAATAGTAAAAAAAGCCAAGGAGAAATCTCCTCAGCTTTTTTTATTACTTCGTTACGATACCGTGTACTAAAGTTGGTGCATCTACGTGTTCTTTAGAGATCTTCATGTTCTCATAAATTTTCGCTTTTACATCTTCAACATTTTCGCGGTTCGCGTAAATTGTAACAAGGGATTCACCTTGCTTCACGCTATCGCCTACTTTTTTGCGCAGCATTAGACCAACTGCTAAATCAATTTCTGACTCTTTCGTTGCACGTCCTGCTCCTAAAAGCATTGCTGCTGTTCCGATTTCGTCTGCAACGATTTCTGATACATATCCGTCTTCTTTCGCTTCCACTTCAATTTTAAATTGTGCTTGTGGCAATTTAGAAGGGTCATCAACAACAGATGCGTCGCCGCCTTGCGCTGATAAGAACGTTTTAAATGATTCTAGCGCTTTTCCGTTGTTCATTATTTCAATTAGCTTTTCACGTGCATCTTCTAAAGATGAAGCTTGTCCAGCAAGGTACACCATTTGGCTTCCAAGTGTTAAACATAGCTCTTCTAAATCTTTTGGCCCTTTACCTTGTAATGTATCAATTGCTTCTTGTACTTCTAGTGCGTTACCGATAGCTTCACCGAGTGGTTGACTCATATCAGAAATAACTGCCATCGTATTACGACCAACGTTATTACCGATGCGTACCATTGCTTCTGCTAAACGTTTTGCATCTTCATCCGTTTTCATAAATGCACCTGCTCCAGTTTTTACATCAAGAACAATTGCATCTGCACCAGCAGCAATTTTTTTACTCATAATCGAACTTGCAATAAGCGGAATTGAGTTTACTGTTGCTGTTACATCACGAAGTGCATATAACTTTTTATCAGCAGGTGTTAAGTTACCACTTTGGCCGATAACAGCGATTTTGTTTTCATTTACAAGTCGCATGAATTCATCGTTTTCAATTTCCACATGGAATCCTGGAACTGCTTCTAATTTATCAATTGTACCACCAGTATGTCCTAAACCGCGTCCAGACATTTTCGCTACTGGTACGTCTAAAGCAGCTACTAATGGACCTAATACAAGTGTCGTTGTATCACCAACACCACCTGTCGAATGCTTATCTACTTTTACACCTTCAATAGCTGATAAGTCAATTGTATCGCCGCTATTTACCATTGCCATCGTTAAATCAGCACGCTCTTGATCGTTCATATCTTGGAAGAAAATTGCCATTGCAAGTGAACTTACTTGATAATCAGGAATATCACCATTTGTATATCCTTCAACAATAAAGTTAATTTCTTCTGTCGTTAATGCATGTCCGTCACGTTTTTTTGCAATTAGGTCCACCATTCTCATTGTGAAGTCACCCCTTCATTTGTTTTACGATTGCTTTTACTAATGCTAAGAAGTTAGCTTTAACACGTTCTGTCGTTTCAATTACTTCATCGTGATGAAGTGGCTGATCTAAAATACCAGCTGCCATATTTGAAATACAAGAAATACCTAATACTTTCATTCCAGCATGACGTGCTACAATTACTTCAGGTACTGTTGACATACCAACTGCATCTCCGCCAAGTGTACGAAGCATACGAATTTCAGCAGGTGTTTCATATACAGGACCTGTCATTCCAACGTATACACCTTCTTGTACTTTAATATTTAAGTCTGCTGCAACTTGTTTCGCCATTTCACGAAGTTCTACTGTATACGATGTAGACATATCAGGGAAACGTACGCCCATTTCAGAATCATTTGGCCCGATTAATGGATTCGTACCCATGAAGTTAATGTGGTCTGAAATTAACATAAGATCGCCTGGCTCGAATGATGTATTTACACCACCAGCTGCGTTTGTTACAACAACCGTTTCTACACCTAGTTCTTTCATAACACGAACTGGGAATGTTACTTTTTGCATGTCGTATCCTTCATAGAAGTGGAAACGTCCTTGCATTGCTACTACTGTTACACCTTGAAGTGTACCAAATACTAGTTGACCTGCATGGCCTTCTACAGTTGATACTGGGAACTCAGGGATTTCACTGTAAGGTACTGTTACTGCGTTCTCAATTTCGTCTGCTAATACACCAAGTCCTGATCCAAGGATTAGTCCTACTTGTGGTGTCTCTTGAAATTTCTCTTTTAAGTATGAAGCTGATTTTGTAATAAGTTCACGATTCATTTGTTTATCCCCCTATTTCTTTAGCTCGTTTAAGAAGCTTGTTCCGTATTCTGGCATTTTCACACCGAAGTTTTCTGCTACTGTTGCACCAATATCAGCAAATGTTTGACGAAGTGGTAACTCTTGTCCGCCTTCTTTCATACTTGGGCTATATGCTAATAATGGTACATATTCACGTGTATGGTCAGTACCAGGGTGAATTGGATCATTACCGTGGTCTGCTGTAATTAATAATAGATCATCTTCTTGTAGTTTTGCGAATACTTCTGGAAGACGTGCATCATATTCTTGCAGAGCCTCTCCGTATCCTTGTGGATCACGGCGGTGGCCGAATAATGCATCAAAGTCAACTAAGTTTAAGAAGCTAAGACCTGTAAAGTCCATATTTAATGTATCTACAAGCTTATCCATTCCATCCATGTTAGACTTCGTACGAAGTGATTCCGTTACCCCTTCACCATCATAGATGTCAGAGATTTTACCGATAGCAATTACATCGTAGTCACTATCTTTTAATTCATTCATTACTGTACGGCCGAATGGTTTTAATGCATAATCATGACGGTTTGGTGTACGTGTAAAGTTTCCAGGTTCACCAACGAATGGACGAGCAATAACACGACCTACCATGTATTTCTCATCTAATGTTAATTCACGTGCAATTTTACAGATTTTATATAACTCATCAAGTGGCACTACTTCTTCGTGTGCTGCAATTTGCAATACGCTATCAGCAGAAGTATAAACGATTAAAGAGCCGGTTTCCATTTGCTCTTGGCCAAGTTCATCAAGAATTTCAGTTCCAGAAGCTGGCTTATTACCGATAATTTTACGGCCTGTTTTTTCTTCTAATTCATCAAGTAATTCTTTCGGGAATCCTTCTGGGAACACTTGGAATGGTGTATCAATGTAAAGGCCCATGATTTCCCAGTGACCTGTCATTGTATCTTTACCAGTAGATTTCTCTTGCATTTTTGTGTAATATCCAAGTGGTTTCTCTACTTTAGAGATACCTTTCATTTCACGAATGTTACCAAGACCCAATTTCACCATGTTAGGCATTTGTAAACCATTCATATGTTCAGCAATGTGACCAATTGTGTCAGATCCTAAATCACCAAATTGCTCAGCATCTGGTGCTTCACCGATTCCCACAGAGTCCATTACGACTAGGAATATACGTTTATATTTATTCATAACTGCGACCTCCTATAAGTTCAGTTCTACTTCTTGTAGTATGTTCAAAACGCTATAAAGTGAAACTGTTATCCATAAGAATTCTCATTGTCAAACAGTACTTCTTTAAACCATTCTCTAACCTATTTCGTTTTACTTGAAACGACTCAAAAACATTTCTAGTTTTTTCTAAGTCAGATGTCAGACATCTGATACTGATATCATAACATGTTTACGCTTTCTTTTTAATACATTTTCGTAGAATTTCTCATTTTCTTCACACTTCTATTGTAATCCATTCTGCAACGAAGTGCTAATTTTTTTATGATTTATTTCTTCATATTAAAAATAAAAAGTAGCTCTAAAGAGCTACTTTTTATTTTACTTCTATTGTTTCTTCTTTATGTTCATGCAATTCGCCTTTTCTTACATGCACTTTCACTTTGTAAGCACCGTTCTCTTTGAAAGTATGTTTCGTTTCATACTCTCCTTTATTCCCTTCTTTCGCTGGAATAAATTCGTGTTTTTCAACACCATCTTTCCAAATCTCTAGTTGTACTTCAGCACCAGTTAATGCTTCTTCTTTTTGCTTTAAATGAACTTTCATTGTAGATTCAGCATTTGCCTTTATGTCTCCAGCCATAAGATGGATCATTGTGTCACTTTTATGATCTCCATGTCCTGCACTGTGATCACTATTTTCTTTTTTCGCATCTTCTACTTTCGCATTTCCTACAGCAACTTTCACTTCCGGCATAACGTGCATTTCACGTGCATTTGTGTGAGCGATAATATGGTATACTCCATCCGTTTCGAATGTTTTCTCTACTGCATAAACACCTTTTCCTTTATGCTTACCATCTAACATCTCGTGCTTTTCGTCGCCATCTTTCCAAATTTCAAACTTTACATCATCGGCATCCGTTACTTTTTCTTTTCCTTGTGTAACAAGTGCTTGTACTTCTGTTTTTTCACCTGGTTTAATTTCTTTCGGATTTGTTTGGACTGCTACTTTTACAGCTTCAAGTTTCTGTTCTTTTTTCGGTTCTTCTTTGTTTGTATTACAGCCAGCCAACGCTAGCATCGCGATAAATAAAGTTATAATCAGTTTTTTCATCATCATTTCCTCCTTTATACTTTATTTAGTATAGAGGAAATACATTGTAATATTCCAGTCTTCTGCTGAAAACAATATACGAAATGTTTGTGAAGTTTCTGTGAAACGGTCTTCCCTTCTGAATCTATGAAAAAAGAGCATAGTAACTATGCTCTTGGATGAAACTGTTTATATACATCTTTTAATCTAGTTTTTGAAACGTGCGTATAGATTTGCGTCGTTGAAATATCTGCATGACCAAGCATTTCTTGTACAGCACGTAAATCTGCTCCATTTTCTAATAAGTGCGTAGCAAACGAGTGACGCAACGTATGAGGTGTAAGCTCTTTTTCAATATTTGCTTCTTTCGCTAATCGTTTTAATATTTTCCAAAATCCTTGTCTTGATAATCGATTACCATGATGGTTTAAAAAGAGTGCATCTACTACTTTTTTCCCCATTAATTCTCTTCTTCCTTTTTCAATATACTTTTGAATCGCTTCCGTTGCTAAACTTCCTAGTGGAATAATTCTTTCTTTATTCCCTTTCCCTATGCAACGAACAAATCCCATCGTTAAATGTACATCTTCTAAATTGAGTGCAATCAATTCTGAAACACGAAGTCCTGTCGCATACAGTAACTCTAGCATCGCCTTATCACGTATCCCAAAAGCACTTGTCATTTTTGGTGTTTGAAGTAACGCCTCTACTTCATCAACTGATAATACTTTTGGTAATTTCCGTTCCCCTTGCGGCGTTTCAATATGTACGGATGGATCGTGCTCTACCGCTCGTTCACGAAGTAAAAATTGGTGGAACGAACGAATTGATGCAATATGACGCGCCAATGTTTTCGAAGATTTTCCGTTTTCTTTTAAATACTGCAAAAAGTTAACAATGTGTAAACGGGTCACTTCATGAAAAGTTTTCGTCTGTTCCACATTTTGCAAATACTTTACGTAGCTTTTTAAATCCCGTTCATAAGATACTACTGTATTCTTTGCTAATCCTTTTTCGACAACCATATAATGAATAAAATCTTTTAATTGATCTTCCACTCTACACTACTCCCCATTTTCATAGAAAAACATCATTCTATTTACGAAAGCATCCTTTGCCGGTTCTTCATTCCCTGATACTTTTTCTACAGTCTCTTCTTTAGGTTTTTCATAACGATGATAGCTTTCATATTCTTCATTTATCCATAGTATAGCGAAATAAAACAAAATCGTACAACTTGTAAATAATAAAAATACTTTTATTCCATCAAAAGTTAATTTTAAAGCTCGGCGCATTGTAAATTCCTCCAAAATATAAGTTATTACAACATATGCCAAGCTTTCACCAATTTATACCTTATTCAAATAAAAAACCTCTTCCTAGATAAATAGGAAAAGGTTATTTTTCATCCGTTTCATTTTCTTGACAATTTTTACAAATCCCATGGAATGTTAAACGATGATCTTTCACCTTAAAGCTCCAGTCTCGTTCTACTTTCCTTTCCACTTCACCAAGTAAATCTTCTTGTATTTCTTGTACAGCACCACATTGTGTACAAATCAAATGATGGTGAAAACGCTGCGCACCTTCTTGGCGTAAGTCATAGCGTGAAACACCGTCTCCGAAGTTAATCTTATCGACAACTTTTAACTCAGATAATAGTTCTAAAGTTCGATAGACGGTTGCTAATCCGATCTCTGGCGACTTTTCTTTTACAAGGAGGTAAACATCTTCTGCGCTTAAATGATCTTCTTCATTTTCTAGCAGCACACGAACTGTTGCTTCACGTTGCGGTGTTAATTTATAGCTCGCTGCATGTAATTGCTTCTTAATTCGTTCAATTCTTTCTTCCATTCGGTACTACTCCCTCCTCGCCACTCTTACACCATTATATCAGAAGAAGGGCTTCTGTCAAAAGAAAAACAATAAAAACAAATTGATAATTATTCTCAAAAAATATTTATTTTTTATTAATAGCCTCAACAACTTCTTTCATTAAAACTGGTGATGCGTAAGCCTCCACACTAGAAGCCATTGCTAATACCGCTCCAATTACAAGAAAGAAACATGTATACCGGATTAATAATGGTAATAGTGGCTCGGTTATTTTTCTAATAAATTGATGCCTAATCATCCGTAAAGAAAAACTTGCAGCAATGGTTGTCATAATGAGAAAGACTGGAATGATAATTAAATTTTGTGGCAAAACAGATACAAATGCTAATAATAGTCCATTCCATCCATGCTGACTTACTAAAAAACCAACTGTAAATCCAACAACAACTCCTTTTACAAATAATAAAATAAAAATAAGTGGTAATCCAATAATTGAAATCCCTAAAATCCAAATAAATCCGATGTATTTTAATTGCGAAAAGTAACTTTCTCGAAACATTTCGCCCGCAATGGCAAATTCTCCTTTAGAGACTTGTCCAAAAAAACGTTGTAAATAAAATGATAAATCTTGTTTTTGATTGATTTGTAAACTATTCACAAGAATGGCTCCAAATATTACTCCCATCAATAATAAAACAGCGTTAAATATATATAATGAAGAGTTTTCCTGTATGTGAGACATTACACGGTCTTGCCAATTTTTTCGCCACATTTTTCTTCCCTCCGTTCACACTCTTATTAAAAATGTATGAAAGAAAGAAAAAAGTATGACGAATTAACATTGAAATTCCGCTCTACTTTGCTAAACTAAAAAGTAGAGAATAGGAGGGATTTCTCTTGAAACCATTATTATTAGATTTTCCAACATTATTTCAAACTGAACGCTTACAAGTTCGTAAACCATTTCCAGGTGATGGTGCAGAAGTATATGAAGCAATCCAAGCTTCTCTAGAAGACTTAGTACCGTGGGTACCAATTAACGCTGAAACAGAAGAGAGTGCTGAAGAAATTGTTCGCGAAGCTCACGGACAGTTTTTACTTCGTGAAACACTTGATTTTCACTTATACGATAAAGTATCTGGTACATTCATCGGAGCAATTACACTAAAACCTGAAAACTGGGATATTCCAAAGTTTTCACTTCACTTCTGGTTGCATAGCGCTTATACAAAACAAGGCTATATGACTGAAGCTGTTAAAGGCGCTATCCAATTCGCCTTTGATAAACTAGGCGCTAGAAGAATTGAAATTCGTACTGATGCAACAAATATAAATGCATGTAGCTTAGCAGAACGTTTAGAATTCATTCTAGAAGGTACAATGGAAAATGATTTCCTAGCACCAGACGGTAGCTTACGTGATGCACGTGTATATGCAAAAATCAATTAAAAAACACTCGCCTTTGGCGAGTGTTTATTTTTGTAGTTGTAAATATTGTACTGCAAACATCGTCTTCGCATCATGAATACGAAGATTTTTCATAAGAGTAATCGCTTCTTCTAACGATACTTCCATTAATTCCACAAACTCATCTTCATCTAACTCAGCTTTATTTTCTTTTTTTGTCAAACCTGTCGCTTTATATACATATAAAATTTCATCTGCGAATCCTGGAGATGTATAGAAAGAAGTAATAAGCTCCATATTTTCACATACATATCCTGTTTCCTCTTCTAATTCACGAACTGCTGTTACCTCTGGTTTTTCACCAGGCTCTAACTTGCCGGCTGGAATTTCTATAATCGCCTTTTCAAGCGCTTTACGATACTGCTCAACAAGCACAATTTTCCCCTCATCTGTAATAGCAATAATCGCAACTGCACCAGGGTGATTTACAATTTCACGTTTACTCATTTCTCCATTTGGTAATACTACATCATCAACACGAACTTTTATAACTCTACCATCAAAAATCGGCTCAGTTTTTACTGTTCTCTCTGTAAGATTACTCATACTACTTCATCTCCCTGTTCTATTTCCTATTCTTTCTTCATACATTTTACCACATTGAAAGGAGCGTGATAGAAATGAAAGTTTATATTTTACCAAATCGCATCACGTTAGTCGGAAAAGCATGGCAAATTCGCCATAAGCTAAAACAATATAGCAAAGAGTATACAACTGTACAAGAGTGGATTACAGCAAATAAAATGAAACATTAATCCGTTAAGCTCACATTAATTATGCTTTTACGGGCAGTTAATGCAAAGCGAAAAGGAAACGTTTGTCAACCTCTTTTCCCTCTCGTACAATAAAGGTAAGGAGGTTGACCTATGAAAAAACGTCAATTAGGAAACTCAGATTTATTTGTTACAGAAATGGGCCTTGGCTGTATGTCTCTCGGTACATCTGAAACAGAGGCTATGCGTATTGTCGATGAAGCAATCGATTTAGGAATTAATTTTTTTGATACAGCAGATTTATATGATTACGGATTAAATGAAGAATTTGTTGGAAAAGCCTTGAAGGGGAAACGAGACAAAATTGTTCTTACAACGAAGGTTGGAAATCGTTGGACAGAAGAAAAAAACGGCTGGTCTTGGGACCCTTCTAAAGCTTACATAAAGGCTGAAGTAAAAGAAAGTTTACGTAGACTTCAAACTGATTATATTGACCTTTACCAACTTCATGGCGGAACGATTGAAGATCCAATAGATGAAACAATTGAAGCTTTTGAAGAATTGAAAAAAGAAGGTATTATCCGCCATTACGGTATTTCTTCTATACGTCCAAATGTAATCCGTGAATATGCAAAACGCTCAAACATCGTTAGTGTACTAATGGAATATAGCCTTTTAAATCGTCGTCCAGAAGAATGGTTCCCGCTTCTGAATGAACACCAAATTAGCATCATTGCTCGCGGACCACTTGCAAAAGGAATTTTAACTGATAACAATGCAAGAAAAATAGAAAGAGTAAAGGAAAAGGATTACCTCTCTTATTCTTACGATGAATTACATACAACTCTAGCGAGTGTAAAAGAAACGATTGGAGAAAGCTCTTTAACAGGAACAGCTATTCAATATTGCTTACATAATAAGACTGTTGCAGCTGTTATACCTGGCGCAAGCTCTCTTCAACAATTGCAGGAAAATATACGAGCTAGCCAACAGTTACCTTTAACTAAAGAAGAATATGTACAACTTCAAAAAATTGTTAAATATGACACATATGCTTTGCATCGTTAAAAATATCGAATTACCGATAAACAGAAGACTGTCTCCTTTATTAGGAGACAGTCTTTTTTATAACGTATCATATTTATCAGGATTTGTGCCTACATGTAAATCGCGATTCAACGTGTTAATTTGATTTATCTCTTCTTCAGTTAGTGAGAAATCAAAAATAGTAAAGTTTTCTTTAATACGAGATGGTGTAACAGATTTAGGAATTGTAACAATCCCGCTTTGAATATCCCATCTTAATATAACTTGCGCAGGTGTTTTTTCATATTTGTTAGCAATAGCCTGAATGATTGGATGCTGAAATACTTCTCCGCCCCTCATTAACGGACTCCACGCTTCCATTTGGATTTGCTCACCTTGACAATGATTACGCAATTCAAATTGCGTTAACATCGGATGAAGTTCTACTTGGTTCACCATCGGCTTCACTTTGCAATTTGGTAATAACAATTCTAAATGATGTTTATGAAAATTAGAAACACCAATCGCACGCACTTTACCTTCTTCATATAATTTTTCTAACGCTCGGTACGTATCCACATACTTCCCTCTTACTGGCCAATGTATTAAATATAAATCTACATAGTCCATTTGTAATTTCTTTAAGCTTTTTTCAAACGCCTCGAGTGTCTCCTCGTATCCTTGATCGTCATTCCAAACTTTTGTTGTAATAAATAGGTCTTCTCTTGGAATTCCTGATTCACGAATCGCTTCTCCGACACCGCTTTCATTTTCATACACAGTTGCTGTATCAATCGAACGGTATCCAACTTCTAACGCTGTTTTTACTGCTTGTTTTACTTCGTCGCCTTCTTTTGCTTTATAAACGCCTAGACCAATCATCGGCATTTTCACGCCATTATGAAGTGTAGTTGTTGGAATATACACAGTCGTCTCCCTTTCATTGTTACATTTTTTTATAAGCCACAACTTTATTTCAACAAGATTCATCCCAAAAGTCAAAACATACGTACAGTTTACATAACACTTTTATATAGCTAAAAAATAACGTGAACTCATTTATTCACGTTATTTTCTCTCCATTCTTTCGCTTTTTCATCCACATTGCGCACAAACTCATTTTTCCCTTCCGTATATAACGTGCCATCATATGTATACTTTTCGGCCAATTCTTTCTTTAAGGTTGCATATGCCTCTGCTTCTTCACAATGAGCCATCATATAATCACGAAATGCTAAATGCCTTACTATCTCTGGATTTCCTTTTTCAAACACGTGTAAATGATACAAACGTTTTTCTTCCGTTCCATGGATAAAAAATCGGCGTCCTGAAATACCATTTTCCCCTTTTACGATGTAACCAAGCTCTATAAATCGTTCATTCCACCTATCTACCCTTTCAATACTTTCTACTTCCATGATCATATCAATAATAGGTTTAGCTGCCAGTCCTGGCACTGACGTACTTCCAATATGATGAATTTCCACCGTTTCTGGCATCGCTGTTTTTAATCTTTCAGCCTCCATTTGAAATTTTTCACTCCAATGATTTTCATGCGGAACAACTACAATTTTCCTCATAATAACTCCCCTTTTCTTACAAGCTCGTCAAAAAATGATCAGTGAATTTCACTGATCATTTTTTTATTATTTAAAGTCTTTCCAAGTAAGGTTACTTTCACTTAGCAGTTCTTCAAATGATTTATTCTTTTCACGTTCTTTTTGTTCTTTGCGCTTTCTTTCCAGTTCAGCTGCCTCTTTTTCCTCTTCTCTCACTTGCAACTCTTTCTTCTTACTCTTTAATTGTTGCATGAGTGAATCATTTAATTGATCGCCTAATGTAAGTGTTTCTTTCTTTGGTGGATTCACTTGCGATTGTCTTTTCATTTGTCTTTGTTTCTTTTTCTTCATGCTACTCACCTTTTACTTTTTTCTCCATTATAGTAGATACACGATGCAATCGACAATAAAAAAGGGTCTTTACTCTATTATCCACTTTTTGTAAATATGTTAATTTTTCGAAAAGACTAAATTTTTATGTAGCTATAATCCTATGAATCTATTAAAATTATGTCGTATGATGTCAGATTATAAAAAAGGAGAAATGAACTATGTGGAAAAAAATTATTCCTGCCGTTGCTGTTTTAAGCACTATTACTTTTTCAAGCGTATTTGCCGCTCCCCCATCTCAGAATCCAGCTGAACAAAACCGCTACATAGACGTACAAATGCTTGGTATTAATGATTTCCATGGACAACTAGATACTGTTAAAAAAATTAATAATAAAGAAGCTGGTGGCGCTGATTACTTAGCTACTTATTTAAAAGAACGTAAAAAACAAAACCCTAATACACTTCTCGTACATGCTGGTGATATCGTCGGAGCTAGTCCACCAGTTTCAGCATTATTACAGGATGAACCGACGATTGAATTTTTAAATGATTTAAAATTTGATGTTGGTACAATCGGAAACCATGAATTTGATGAAGGTATTGATGAAATGAAACGCCTCATTTACGGTGGATATCATGAAAAAACAGGGAATTTCAAAGGGGCTAACTTCCCCTATGTAGCTGCTAACTTCTATAACAAATCAACTGGCCGCTTATTTTTACCACCATTTACTGTAAAAATGGTAGATGGTGTTCCTGTAGGATTCATTGGTGTTGTTACAACTGATACACCAAATGTCGTTATGCCTACGATGCTTAAAAATGTACAAATTACTGATGAAGTAGAAGCAATTAATAAATCAACACAACAATTAAAACGCCTCGGCGTTAAATCTATCGTCGTTCTTGCTCATGTCGGTGGAACAACCGATGAGTCTGGGGTAACAAATGGCGACCTTACTCGAATTGCAAATGAAACAGACCCAGAAGTTGATGTTATTTTCGGTGGACATAGTCATACGTATGTAAATGGTACAGTAAATAATAAGCTAATTGTCCAAGCAAATTCTTACGGCACGGCTTTCTCAGACGTGGATGTAACAATTGATCGTAAAACAAAGGATATTATAAAGAAAAAAGCTGAAGTTGTTACAACGTATCATGAAGGTGTAGAACCTGATAAACAAGTAAAGAAAAAACTAGATCAATATAAAGAAAAAATCGCACCACTTGTAAATGAAGTGGTCGGAAAATCTACAGCATCTATCGACCGTAAACAAAATGATGCTGGTGAGTCCACTCTTGGAAATTTAGTTGCCGATGCTCAGCGTCAAACGATGCAAACTCAAATCGCCCTCATGAATCCTGGTGGCATTCGTAATGACTTAGATGCTGGTGATATTACGTGGGGTGAGTTATACGGCATTCAACCTTTTGGAAATCAATTGATTAAAGTAGATTTAACAGGTCAAGACATTCGCGATATTTTAAATCAGCAATGGCAAAAAGGAACAACAAGAATGCTTCAAATTTCAGGTATTCAATATGCGTGGGATGCAAATAAACCAAACGGTGAAAAAGTTACAAATATACGTTTAACAAACGGAGAAGAATTATCTCCATCTAAAACGTATAGCGTAGTTGCAAATGCTTTCTTAGCTTCTGGCGGTGACGGATTCATATCATTTAAAAATGGTAAAAATGCAGAAACTGGTCCAAACGACTTTGAAGCGTTAGTCGATTACGTAAAACAATTAAAAGAACCAATTGAGCCAGTTATTGATGGAAGAATCCAAAAAGTAAATTAAGTGTTTCTCTAATAAGAAATTTCATTTTTCACGCCATAAAAGATTTGCACTAATCCTGTATTTATACGTAATATGCATCATAAAAAGGATACTCGTTCTTCCAATGAACATAGTATCCTTTTCTTTAGTTATCAAAATGTGATGTTTTGTTAAATTCATATTGCTGTAAAAATTGTTGCAACGCCTCTTCTACAATTTTAGATTTTTGAATTCCTTTCGATTCTGATATAAGGTCCAATCTTGCTAATATTTCTGTATTAATAGAAAAGGTGCGTCTCTTTTTCTCTGTACTTTTACTCATAATTGGTGCAATTACTTCTTCTCTTCTTCTTAATAATTCATAAATACTTTGTAATTGCTCATAAATTAATAATTGATAATCTGTTTTCTCATATTGAAGGGCGGTCGCTTCTTGGAGTTGTAAGTGACGTGGTTCTTCTCCATCTCCTACAAAAATACGTTTCTTCTGCTCTCCATCATATTCGTATCCAATCAATCTTAATTTCTTCGATAATGTATACGGGCTTATTTCAAGACGTTTTGCTATAATAGCGATGGATTCACGCCTATTTAAACCATCTATAATTTCTCCAATCGTCACAATTTCCCTCCTCCCGTGTTGAAATGACACTAGTATGGTATGTTACAATGATTTTCTAACAGTATATGCAAAATGAATAGCCTGTGCGATTCATACGATTTCACAAAAGGAGGTTTTCAATATGCTTTTGCGTAGCTATACCCCTCAGTTCTATAATGAAAACAAACAACTCATTCCTAATAGTATCGCTACGATAGAAAGCGTTATGATTAATAATCGAAAACAAACTCTCCTTATGCGTGGGCAAAACGTAGAGCAGCCTATTTTATTATGCTGCCATGGTGGACCCGGCATGGCACAAATCGGATTTATTCGTCATTTTCAAAAAGAATTAGAGAAGCACTTTATTGTTATTAATTGGGATCAGCGCGGGGCAGGTAAATCTTTTTCAATGAAAGATTTCGGAGCAAATTTTACAATCGAACAATTCGTTTCCGATGCAAAAGAAGTGATTCAATATGCACTTAAAAGGTTCAACAAACAAAAACTATTTCTCGCTGGTCATTCTTGGGGAAGTATTATTGGGCTTAACATAGCACATCAATATCCAAAGTATATCGAGGCTTACATCGGTATTGGGCAAATTGTAAATATGAAACAAAATGAAGAATTGCTATATCAACATTTAATTAGTTCTGCAAAAAAACATGATCATAAAAAAGCATTAGCTTCCCTTTTAAAATTAGGAAAACCACCATTTTTAGATATGAGACGTCTTATTATTCAAAGAAAGTGGCTTGGCACATTCGGAGGAGCAATCCAAAACGGATCTTCCTTTTCTTTCATACGAAAAGGTTTCTTTTCTCCTGAATATACGCTATTAGATTGGTTCAAGTTTCTCGCAGGAAATTTAAAATCTGGCGTTTTATGGGAAGAAATGCTGACAATCGATTTCTTTTCTTCTATCTCAAGTTTATCTATTCCAGTTTATTTTTGTTCTGGTCGCTATGATTATCAAACTCCTTATGCACTCGTTCAGGAATATTGCGATATTATTGAAGCGCCTATAAAAAAAATGATTTGGTTCCCAAATTCAGCACATTCTCCTGATCTAGAAGAACCAGAATTATTCGCCAATTCTTTGCAATCAATTAAACAAGAGCTAGCTTTTCAGCATTAGTAACAAAAGGCTCTTTTACATTTCATAGAAAACATTTTATAATAATATGTCGCAAGTATGTATAAACATAGCAAAATGTTTCATATTTACTTGTCTTAACAGAATAAAAATTTAGGGAGATTACATTTATTATGAACGCTGTACTCGTCGCAGTAGCAATTATGCTATTGCTTAGTTTGTTACGTGTCCAGGTCATTGTCGCCATCATTGTTGGAGCTTTAACAGGCGGAATTATCGGCGGACTCGGTATTTCAGAAACGATTAACACTTTTACAACTGGTCTTGGAAACAGTGCTCCAATCGCTTTAAGTTATGCAATGCTTGGTGGTTTCGCTATTTCCCTTTCCAAAACAGGACTTCCAGATGCTATGATTCAAACTGCATTAAAATGGATTGGCAATGAACAAGACACGAAAAAACAAGTTTATTCTAAAATACTTATTTTATTCATTATTTTAACGATGGCTTGTTTCTCACAAAATGTGATTCCTGTTCACATTGCTTTCATCCCCATCTTAATTCCAGCACTTTTAAAAGTATTAAATGAGCTGAAAGTGGATCGAAGACTTGTCACGTGTATTATTACATTTGGATTAATTACTCCTTATATGTGGATCCCTGCAGGGTTCGGAAAAATTTATCATGACGTATTGCAAACCAACGCTGCGCAAAGCGGTCTTACATTTGATGTCACACTTATTCCAAAAGCAATGACTATCCCAGCACTCGGTATGATTATTGGATTATGTGTAGCGGTATTCATTACGTACCGAAAACCTCGTACGTATGAAACAGAACAAATTCATACTACCGAAAATGAGATTGTTCCCTATACAAAACGTAGCATTACTTTCGGGTTATTATCTATCATTGCTACATTAACTGTTCAATTAACAACAGAATCAATGATTTTCGGTGCTTTAGCAGGTATTATCGTCTTATCAGTAAGTGGTAGTCTACCACTTAAAGAAGCAGATGCGATATTAACAAGCGGAATGCGTATGATGTCCTTTATTGGCTTTGTTATGATTGCTGCCGCTGGATTCGGCGCTGTTCTTCGAAAAACAGGACATGTTGAATCTCTGGTGCAAACGAGTGCACATATAATCGGAAATAACAAACCACTCGCTGCATTTCTTATGCTTGTTATTGGACTTCTCGTTACGATGGGAATTGGTTCATCCTTTTCAACCATCCCTATCTTAACAACAATTTTTGTACCTCTGTGCATTCAGCTTGGATTTAGTCCGATGGCTACAATTGCAATTATTGGTACAGCCGGAGCGCTAGGTGACGCAGGATCTCCAGCATCAGATAGTACCCTCGGACCAACATCCGGTTTAAATGCTGATGGTCAGCACCATCATATATGGGATACATGTGTACCCACTTTTCTACATTACAATATACCGTTACTTATATTTGGCTTTATTGCCGCAATTACATTATAAAAAGGTGCGTATAAAACGCACCTTTTACTTTTTTATTTTTCCTTTTAATTGTTGAAAAGCTACTTTTCCGTTATCTTTGACATAGCTTTCAATTGCCGGTAGTGATGAACCTATCCATTCACACTCTATGCTCCCATTCGGTCCAACAATTTTTAATTTATCTGGTACATGTATATTTACAAATCTTGCTGACCGAATTAACTCAATAGCAATCTGATCACTTGAGGTTACAATTCCATCTATATACGGATTGTTTCGCAATAATGTAATAAATTGTTTATTTGTATACCCTTGTACACATTCTTCTCGATAAGAGATTCCTTCATCCCAAACAGTATCTAAAAAACCTGCTATATGATCTTCCATTTCTTCACTTTCTTCTCCCTCACCAAAATATGCAAGAAAGTGACACCCTTTCTCTTTTAATAAAGAAACAGCCCTCTGTCCACTTTCATAATAATTTCCATGTGATTGTTGCTCATCAATCACAACAAACGGAAATGGAATTTCTCCTATACTTTTAAAAACGGATTTTGTTAAAATAACACCTGCAACGTTATTCTCCTTCAACATATATATGTATCTATCTTTATTCTCTATATTACAAACAATGATTTGATATCCTTCTTTATATGCTATTTCCTCAATACAATGTAGCAAAGTGATGTTTGATGGGTCATATAGATTATCTACAAGTAATGCAATTATCGTTGAATTCTCTTTAAATAGTGGCTTCGCTGCACTGTTTGGCCTATAACGTAATTCTTCAATTGCTTCCTTTACTTGTTTTACTGTGTCCTCATGAACATATCCTTTTTCATTAATAACTCGTGAAACGGTTGCGACTGAAACACCTGCCAATTTTGCAACATCACGTATAGTTGCCACATCGTCACCCCTTAATATGGTAATAGATTACAATTTTACGGTAACCTAAATTACACTATCCGTCAAGATTAATAACTTATATTTCTGAAAATTGTTACATCATTTCACTAAACGATACTCCAACTGAATTTCATGTAAAATTGGGATATTATCATATCCAATGCGTGGAATTTCTTTCTTTATTTTTCGTGCCTCCTCTACCGCATTCACATATAAATTAGTCATTACAAAATTACGTTTTTGGTAAAATCGTAACGCATTCATATTATCATTTGTTGTAATAAGACAAACCTGCCTGCACCGTTCTTCTTCTGCAACTTGCAATACACAATCCACAAGCTTCTTCCCTATTCCTTTTCTTTCTTCAATACTATCTAACGATATAATTTCACACATATTTCCAGTCACTTCATACGTTATAATTCCGATTATTCCGTCATTAGAAAACGCAACAAATCCTGGCAACTCTTCTAATTGATGCCCCTTACCACGTGAAACCATCAATGAACTTCCCCAGTTCTCACACATAAACATTCGAATTGTTTCTTTCATCGTTGGCGTAATTTTTTGTATATGCACCATTTCCTATTTCTCCCCTTTTATATCATTGTGATACAATATAAGTGTATCACATGTAACGTTATTTGGAGGATGAGGTAAAGTATGAAACGTTTTTTTGCAGCATTGTTTACTGTACTAGGTGCGATAACAGCCCTTGGGATTTTCTTTACAAATAAAGTGATGTATTTAAAGAAAAAAACAGAGGAAGAAGTACTCGAAAGAGAAACGAAAAAACATTTTCGTATAGAAGATTTTGATGCTCTTCATAAAGAAGAAATTCATATTCCTTCACAATTCGGATATGATCTTCACGGATATTACATTCCTGCTGGTCATTCCAATAAGTTTATGATTTTTTGTCACGGCGTAACTGTAAATAAAATGAACTCTGTAAAATATGCAAGGTTATTTTTAAACAGAGGGTATAATGTCGTTATTTATGATCATCGTCGTCATGGTAAAACTGGCGGAAAAACAACAAGCTATGGATACTATGAAAAACATGATTTAAAATCTGTAGTTGACTGGCTAAAAAGTCGCTTTGGAACAAATATAACACTCGGTATTCATGGTGAATCTATGGGAGCTGCAACACTTCTTCAATACGCAGGACTTGTAGAAGATGGTGCTGATTTCTATATTGCAGATTGTCCTTTCTCTGATTTTCACGGACAATTACAGCACCGTTTAAAGGTTGAATTCCATTTACCAAAATGGCCTTTATTACCTTTAGCAAATGCTTTTTTAAAAGTGCGTGACGGTTATACGATTCGCGAAGTTTCACCAATTGATTGTATAAAAAATATTAACAATCCCGTCCTCTTTATTCATAGTAAAGATGATGATTATATTTTAGCTGATATGACGAAATCACTATATGAAGCAAAAGAAAACAATAAACAACTTTATATTGCAGAACGTGGTGCACACGCTTGCTCTTATAACGAAAATAAAGAAGAGTACGAAGCAGCCATCGATCAATTTTTAAACACATATGTGAAAGAAACAAAAAACAGGCTTGCATAAGCCTGTTTTTTTATTGCGCTAAAACGTCTGTAACTTGTTCCATATTTTCAGAAATCCATTGCATTGCATCATCTAACGTTGGGAATTCTGTCGTTTGAAATGTTACTTCATCTTGAAGTAACCAAACATCCTTTGCCTCTTGCCCTACACCTGCAATGGACCAATGTAACAAACTATATGGATGATTATCATTCAAAAATGATGCCCACGTGCGCTCATTTGCAATGTTTCGTAATGTATGTAATTGTTTATCCATCTCTCGTCACCTTACTCTAGTCAGTTATGAAAACTATTATAACACTCTCTTCTTTCTCAAACAAAGTGCTCTTTTTATATTGTCAAGCACTTCCCTTGATTATATGATGAAATTAAGCGTTTGGGAAGGAGGGATAACGTTGGCAAAAGTACAAATTAAAGTAAATGATAATGGCTCTTTTCGCGTTACAGGGGACGTGGAATTAGTCGACTCACAAGGGAATGTATTCCCAGCAAAACCGGCATTTTCTTTATGCCGTTGTGGTTTATCAAAAAATATGCCTTATTGCGACGCTTCGCATAAAGGTAAATTCGAGTCTGTTGTTAGAGCACCAGAGGCAGAATAATTTTACATGTGACATGCACATTTTTTTGTGCATGTTTTTTCTTTTTAGCAACTCCGTTATATCCCTTCTCCTTACAACATTTCTAATACTTTTATTTCCATTCCAGCCCACATATATTTTCACACAATTCTTCACATTCGAATATTTTTTACTAGCCTTTTATTTTTTTTGTGCTATAATTTGAGCAAACAGCATCCTTCGGGGTCGGGTGAAATTCCCAACCGGCGGTGATGAAGTGAAAACTTCTAAGTCCGTGACCCGTTTTCAACTCGAAAACGGTGGATCTAGTGAAACTCTAGGGCCGACAGTATAGTCTGGATGGGAGAAGGATATGTTTCTAGTTTTTTATATAGTGAATACACTTTTATTTCAGTATGCATATTTTTAAAGATTCATTTTGATTCTTTATATATGTTTAATTTTCTATACTTATTTTTTATACTGAAATAAAAAGAGACAACTAGCGTTTAAAAATTCGATATTTTGCTAGGTTTTTTCCTTATGCAGAAATATCAATTATCGTTAGGTTTCTTTCCTATGCTTTCGTATTCAAACTATATTTCTAGAAATCACGTCTCCCAAACCCCAAGGATATTAAATCCTTGGGGTTTTTTGATTTTTTTAGGAGAGGTGAAGAAAATGACAGATCAAGAATATATGAGGATTGCCCTGCAGTTAGCAGAAGGAACATCAGGACAAACAAGTCCAAATCCTATGGTTGGTGCTGTTGTTGTAAAAGATGGAAACATCGTTGGTATGGGGGCTCATTTACGAGCTGGTGAAGAACACGCAGAAGTTCATGCCCTTCAAATGGCTGGTCACAACGCCAAAGACGCTACCGTTTATGTAACACTGGAACCGTGTAGCCACTTTGGAAAAACACCACCTTGTTGTGAATTGCTCATCGAAAAAGGAGTTAAGCGTGTGGTAATTGCTACTCCCGATTGTAATCCGCTCGTTTCTGGTAACGGAAAAAGAAGATTAGAGGAAGCTAGAATTGAAGTAACTACCGGTGTTCTTGAAGCAGAAGCAGTTTTATTAAATCGCTACTTTTTTCACTACATGAAAACGAAACGCCCTTTTGTAACAATCAAAACAGCGATGAGCTTAGATGGAAAAACAGCAACTGTAACTGGTGAAAGTAAGTGGATTACAGGTGAAGAAGCACGTGCTGATGTTCACCAATATCGCCATACACATGATGCAATTCTTGTTGGAGTGAATACAGTTATAGCTGATAATCCTCATTTAACAACAAGAATTCCAAATGGTGGGAAACATCCTATTCGCGTTGTTTTAGATACCCATTTACGAACGCCACCATCTTCTCATGTTATAACAGATGGTTTAGCACCGACATGGATTATTGTCGGTAAGGATGTAAAGAAAGAGAAGATATCTTCTTATAATTCTAAAAATATAGCTATATTCCAAATGGAAACGAAGCATATAGAAATCGAGGACCTTCTTTCCTTTCTTGGAGAGAAACAAATTCTTTCTCTATTCGTTGAAGGTGGCCAATCAATTCATGCAAGTTTCTTAAAAACAAACAATTTCAATGAAATTGTAACCTATATAAGCCCGAAATTAATTGGTGGAAAAGATGCTCCTACTTTATTTGGAGGAAATGGTTTTTCAAAATTACAAGATGCGCTTTCCTTGAAAATTCAAGAGATGAAACAAATTGGTGATGATATAAAAATCGTTGCGAATGCCCGAAACGAGGTGACGGAATGTTTACAGGAATTGTAGAAGAATTAGGAACGATAGCAAACATGCAACAAAGCGGAGAAGCGATGAAATTAACGATTCATGCAAAGAAAATTTTATCAGATGTTCACTTAGGTGATAGTATCGCAGTTAACGGTATTTGCTTAACTGTAACAAACTTTACAACTACTTCATTTACAGTTGATGCAATGCCTGAAACGATGCAGTCGACATCGCTTCGCATGCTTAAACCCCACTCTAAAGTAAATTTAGAGCGGGCAATGTCTGCAAATGGAAGATTCGGTGGACATTTCGTTTCAGGACATATTGATGGCATCGGAACGATTTTAACTAAAAAACAACATTACAATGCCGTCTATTATAAAATAGCAATTTCTGATGAATTGCTACACTATTGTTTGCATAAAGGGGCCATTGCTGTTGATGGAACGAGTTTAACGATATTTGATATAGACGAAGCTTCCATAACGATTTCACTCATCCCGCACACAGTAAGCGAATCTGTCATTGGAGAAAAAAATGCCGGAGATATCGTAAATATTGAGTGTGACATGATTGGTAAATATATCGAACGCTTTATTACTAAACCTGCAAAACGAGTAGGTTCAATGACCGAAAGTTTTTTACAAGAAAACGGATTTCTATAAGGGGGAAGCACAATGTTTCATCGTATTGAAGAAGCTCTAGAAGATTTAAAACAAGGTAAAGTCGTTATCGTATGTGATGATGAAAACCGAGAAAATGAAGGCGACTTTATTGCTTTAGCAGAGTACATTACACCGGAAACAATTAATTTTATGATTACACATGGTCGTGGTCTCGTTTGTGTACCGATTACGGAAGGATACGCAGAACGTCTACAATTAGAACCAATGGTATCTCATAATACAGATTCACATCATACTGCGTTTACAGTGAGCATTGACCATGTTTCTACAACAACAGGGATTAGCGCTCACGAACGTGCAACTACGATACAAGAATTGTTAAATCCCGCATCAAAAGGCACTGATTTCAATCGACCTGGACATATCTTTCCATTAATTGCGAAAGAAGGCGGTGTCCTGCGTCGTGCAGGTCATACAGAAGCCGCTGTTGATTTAGCAAAGCTATGCGGTGCCGAACCAGCTGGAGTTATTTGCGAGATTATAAATGAGGACGGCACGATGGCACGTGTACCTGATTTAATAGAATGCGCAAAACAATTTGATATAAAAATGATTACAATAGAAGATTTAATTGCTTACCGCCGCCATCATGAAACACTTGTGACGAGAGAGGTGGAAATTACATTACCTACAGATTTCGGTACTTTCCACGCAATTGGCTATTCTAACTCATTAGATACGAAAGAACATATCGCACTTGTAAAAGGTGATATTTCAATAGGTGAACCGGTACTTGTGCGTGTTCATTCTGAATGCTTAACAGGAGATGTATTCGGTTCACATCGCTGCGATTGCGGACCACAACTCCATGCAGCACTTGCTCAAATTGAGCGTGAAGGAAAAGGTGTTCTTCTTTATATGAGACAAGAAGGAAGAGGCATTGGGCTTCTTAATAAGCTTCGTGCTTATAAATTACAAGAAGAAGGATTCGATACTGTAGAAGCAAATGAAAAACTCGGCTTCCCTGCTGATCTTCGTGATTACGGTATCGGTGCACAAATATTAAAAGATTTAGGTTTACAAAGTTTACGATTATTAACGAATAACCCAAGAAAAATTGCTGGCTTACAAGGTTACGATTTAGAAGTAGTCGAGCGTGTACCGTTGCAAATGCCAGCAAAAGAAGAGAATAAATCGTATTTACAAACGAAAGTAAACAAATTAGGACACTTACTAAACTTATAATTAAAGGAGAGATTTATTATGGTATTCGAAGGTCATTTGGTTGGTACAGGATTAAAAGTTGGAGTTGTTGTTGGACGTTTTAATGAATTTATTACAAGTAAGTTACTTGGCGGCGCTTTAGACGGATTAAAGCGTCACGGTGTAGAAGAAAATGATATTGATGTTGCTTGGGTTCCTGGTGCATTTGAAATTCCTTTAATCGCTAAAAAGATGGCTAGTAGCGGAAAGTATGATGCTGTTATTACATTAGGTACTGTAATCCGAGGTGCTACAACTCACTACGATTACGTTTGTAATGAAGTAGCAAAAGGTGTTGCGTCTTTATCACTACAAATGGACATCCCAGTTATTTTCGGCGTATTAACGACAGAAACAATTGAACAAGCGATTGAACGCGCAGGTACGAAAGCTGGTAATAAAGGATATGAATCAGCTGTTGCTGCAATTGAAATGGCTCACTTATCAAAACAATGGGCATAAAAAAAGAGGCTGCGGCCTCTTTTTATTTTTTCACCTTTTTTTGTACATCTTTTATTAATTCATTCATCGTTTTTCCTTCTGTTTTTATATGAAGAGCTTGTGCTGTTCTCCATACATTCTCTCTTTTTTTCGCTTCTTCTATAATAGTAATTTCTTTTCTAACTTCCTTTAAATCTTTTCCTTCCGTTTTCAATCCAAAATGTTCAGCTTTCGTTCGAAAGTGTTGTTCGATTCTTTGTTGCATCTCTTTTTGTTCAGGATTTTCAGCAGCCTTAACTGGATCAGAACTTATTGCTTTTATTAAAATTAAACAAGTCATAATCGCTAATATGTATTTGTACATGTAAAATCCTCCAACCCAATATAAATTACATATTTACTATGTACAACTAGGGCTTGGAAAATTCGTCCACAAAAATTCTTTTTTTCGCTCAAAAACCAATAATACCAAGCGTTCACAACTATTTATTACATTTTATTTACAAAAAAAGCAAACCCTTTTACAAGTTTGCTTTTTCATCTATCTTATAATGCACATTCTTCAATCTCAAATCCTAAATCTGCAATCATACCCCAGTCCGCAGTCGGCTCTTGTCCAGCTGTCGTTAAGTAGTCCCCGACAAAAATAGAATTTGCTGCAAATAAACCGATTGGCTGTACAGAACGTAAATTGATTTCACGTCCTCCTGAAATACGAATTTCTTTTGTTGGGTTTACAAAACGCATCATTGCCAGTACTTTTAAACATTCTACTGGCGTTAACTCTTTTTGCCCTTCAAGAGGTGTCCCCTTTACAGCAACAAGGAAATTACAAGGGATAGAATCTGCATCTATACGTTGTAATTCAAATGCAATTTCAGCACGCTCTTCAATTGTTTCTCCCATGCCAAAAATCGCTCCAGAGCATGGTGAAATACCAGCTTGTTTCGCTTTTTGAACTGTATCAACACGATCATCATACGTATGCGTTGAACAAATACTATCGTAATTATTTGCATGTGTATTTAAGTTGTGGTTATAACGATGCACGCCTGCTTCCGCTAAACGTCCTGCTTGATCTTCATTTAAGAAACCTAAACAACAACAAATCTTCAAGTCTGTCGTTTCACGAATTTCCTTAACTGCTCCAATTACGTGATTTACCTCTTTATCCGTCGGACGACGACCAGACGCTACAATACAATATGTACCTGCTTTACGGCGTATTGCTTCATGTGCCCCTTCTACAATTTTCTCCTGCGTTAACCATGCATATTTATCAATTGGTGCTTCTGAAATAATAGACTGTGAGCAATATCCACAATCTTCAGGACATAATCCAGATTTCGTATTAATAATCATATTCAATTTTACTTTCTTACCAAAGTGATGATGGCGAATAATGTAAGCTGCATTCATAATTTCTAAAACTTCTGTATCATCAGCTTCTAATATCGCTATTGCATCTTCTTTCGTAATCATCTTTTCTTCCACTACGTCGTATGCAAGTTTTTTCCAATCCCTTTTTGTTTGTACTTGTTTCATTTCATCTCTTCCCCTCTTTTGTTATATGCATAAATAAAGCATGATACGTTGCCATTATCCCTTCATTTCCCGTGAAGTCTCTTTCGTATATGCGCAGCATCGCACGAAAGAGTGAGGGACTTTGACAATATGATCCTTCATTGCTATTAGTTGCTCCTACTTTTCGAATAGAATGCAGAAACTCCTTAACTTCTGTAAAACTCTCTATGTAACATGTTTCAGAAACATGCACATCCCCTGTTTCTATCTTACATATATGAAGCAACTGATCTTTTGAATAAAAACGTTGACCAATCGATGTTTCATTTTTTATATTTCTTTCTTCTTTCGCACGTTGGAACGAAGCATGCAATTCTTGAAATGTTTCATGTCCAAACGTTGAAAAGAGTAATATGCCATCTATAGACAAATGTTGAAATAAATTTCTTAACACTTGTTGTAAATTATTTAACCATTGAAATGTAGCATTTGAAATAATGACATCATATGATTCTTCTAATCGTAATCGCTCAATATCTTCACAGTGAAACGTTACATTTTTTACATTTTGTCTAGTTTGCGCAATCGCAATCATACTTTCAGCAAAATCAACTGCTGTAATATGTGCTTTCGGAAATAACTTTGATAATTGTTCTGTTACATACCCCGTCCCGCATCCCAGTTCTAAAATACGTATTGATGCCGTTTCACTATATCGTTCCTTTAAGATTGAAAGTAATGAATGTGCCATCTTTTTTTGTACATTTGCATATCGATCGTAAGATACGGCTGCCCCATTAAACCGTTTTTGTAGTAACGTTTTGTTGATCATGTCGTATCCCCTCTACAAATTGAATTATCTCATTTGCACAATATTCAAAATTCGTTACACATAATGCATGCCCTGCTTCACTTACTACTTTCAGCTCGCTGCTGCTATTCTCCGTCATACTACGTGTCGCAGACAATGGGCATATTACATCCTGTTCTCCGTGAATAAGTAGTATAGGTACTTTAATTTCTTTTAGTTCTTCTCTCATATCTGTTTCTATTAAATAATCTAAACCTAGTTGTAAAGACTGAATAGAATCACCTTTAAAACGGTCTACAATGTCTTCAAAGTTTTTATTCTCTTTTAGCTCATCTTTCGTAAACATATTTTCATAAAACCGCTTGAGCGTATCTTCTTTCCTTCTCGCCAAATTTCTTTTCAGCCGTTCTACATGCAAAGCATTCCATCCGTTACTGTAATCGCTCGTACTTGTAAATTTAGCAGTACCACCAATTAATACGATGCCTTTTGCCTTAATCTTTTTATAAGCTTCAACTGCTGCTAACGCTCCTAGTGACCATCCAACTAAAATTACGTTGTCATTATGCGCTACATCTATAATTCGTTCCGCAAATTCACTTCGTTCTTTCACATTACGCCAATCTATGCATTGAACAGGATATCCTTTAAAATACGGAATTACTAAATCCCAAATATTCTCTTCCATTCCCCATCCGGGAATAAAAATAATCTTTAGCTCGTTCATACGAAAATCTCCTCTTCTTTCGCAATGTGAATAATTCGATCAATAGCCCATTTTAAATCAGCTATTGTATGTTGCGATGTAACTGCAAAGCGAATTCGAGAACTATGAACCGGCACAGTTGGCGGACGAATTGCAATAGCCGCAATCCCTGCCTCTTGCAACCTTTTACTAAACCGTAAAGCATGTTCATTTGAACCGACTACAATCGGTACAATATGAGTTGAACTATTCCCAATATCAAAACCAGCATCCCTTAATTTAGTTCTGAAGTATTCTCCATTTGCTATAAGGTTCTCTCTTCTTTCGTTATCTTCTTTTACAATTTCAATTGCTTTTTGCACCGCTCCTAACGTACTTGGTGGTAAAGCTGTAGTAAAAATAAAGCTTCTCATCATATTTTGTAAATACTCTATATAAATTTCATCACCTGTCAAATACGCACCATAACACCCTAAAGCCTTGCTAAACGTCCCCATATGTATATCAATTTTTTGAGAAAGATTTTTTTCTATGTGAGATAATCCAGCTCCGCCGATTCCATATATTCCACTCGCATGTGCTTCATCGACTATAATGATTGCTCCGTATTTCTCTTTCAGTTGTACTAAATCTCTCAAATACGCAGTATCACCATCCATACTAAAAACGGTATCTGTTACGATTAATTTCCTCTTTTCAGGCGAAGCCATTTTCAAAAGCTTCTCTAAATGATCCAAATCATTATGACGATACCTTTTATGCTCTGCCCCGCTTAATATGATTCCATCAACAATACTTGCGTGATTTAACTTATCACTAAAAACAATATCGTGCCGAGAGGCTAAAGAAGATATGGCACCTATATTTGCCGTATACCCACTATTTACAATTAAAGCTCTTTCAGTACCTTTCCAGTCACATATGCTTCTCTCAACCTCTTCATATAATGGATGATTTCCTACAACGAGACGAGAGGCAGTCGCTCCAGTTCCATATCTTTTTGTACAGGCAATAGCAGCTTCTTTTAACCTTTCATCTCCAGCTAACCCTAAATAATTATTTGACGCTAAATTTAACATCCTTTTTTTATCTCGAATAAGCCAAGTCTCTTCTGCCTGCTCTGTTACATATAAATTTCGATACTGCCCTTGCTTATGTAATTGTTGTAATTTAGATTGAAGGTGCGCCCGCCACGTTTGATTCATTTTGGATAAACTCCTCTAATTTTGAAATCATAATATATTCTTTTGCAGATTCCAATACTTCTTCTTTCGTAAACTCACCTTCAAAGAATGGTAATAATCCTAAAACTGGTACCCCGCTCAACTCTTCAATCATCTCTTTATTTTCTTGCACTCTTTCCATTTCACATTCTTTGCAACCTGATAAAATGACACCCGCTACGGTTAAGCCATGCGCCTTTGCGTAAGCAATCGTTAACACTGTATGATTTACTGTTCCTAATGTAGGACGAGCTACTACAATAAGAGGCAACTGTAATTCTTTTGCAAAATCAATTACTAAAGCATCTTCTGTATATGGGACAGCAAGCCCACCTGCTCCTTCTACAAATAAGCTATTAAACTCTTTTAATAGTTCATTATAGTAATCAGTAATTTCCTTTAACTTTACTACTCTTCCAGCTCTTTTCATGGCAAGTCTCGGAGCAAGTGGTTCTTCAATAGAATAAGGGCAAATTTCATTTTCTTGTGTCGGTACACCTGATAATACTTTTAACCTTGCCGCATCTCCCTCAGGGTTTGATGCAACATGCCCACTTTGCAACGGTTTATATACCCCTACGTTATATCCTAATTCTCTAAATACACCTGCTATAGCACCTGCAACTACTGTTTTTCCAACTTCAGTATCAGTTGCTGTTATGAAAAAACCACTCATTATTCTCCCTCCGTAACATCCGAGATTGCCTTATATAAGATGCGTAACATATCATCAATCTCTTCAAAAGTAGAAGCAAGTGGCGGCATAAATACAATCGTGTTACCTAGCGGTCGTAAAATCATACCTAGCTCTCTTGAGCGTTTACATACTTGAACACCGACTCTTTCTGTCCAGTCAAAAGCTTCTTTCGTTTCCTTATTCTTCACAAGCTCGATACCAACCATTAATCCGCACTGACGAATATCACCTACATGTTTATACGCAAAGAGCTTTTCTAATTGCGCTGCCACATAATCCGTTTTACGTGCCACTTCTTCTATTAAATTTGTTTTTTCATATAGTTCTAGATTCGCGATTGCTACGGCACACCCTAACGGATTGCCTGTATAGCTATGTCCATGGAAAAATGTTTTTTGTTCTTCATATTCTCCTAAGAAGGCATTATATATTTCATCTGTCGTTACGGTAACTGCAATTGGTAAATATCCACCTGTTAAACCTTTACCAGCAGTTAAAATGTCTGGCGTCACATTTTCATGTTCACACGCAAACATTTTCCCTGTACGCCCAAATCCAGTCGCTACCTCATCTGTAATAAATAATACATTGTACTTTGTACATAAATCGCGCAGTCCTTTTAAATATCCTTTTGGCATTGTAATCATTCCACCAGCACCTTGCATTAATGGCTCTACAATGATGGCAGCTACTTCTTCATGCTTTTCTTTCAACAATTCTTCCATTTCTGCTAAATGGCTTTTTACAATTTCCTCCTTATTATTTCCGTAAGGAGAACGATATGTATATGGATACGGCATTTTAATCGCATCAAATAAGAGCGAACTATACACTTGGTGAAACAAGTCTATTGCCCCTACTGAAACAGCTCCAATTGTATCACCGTGATATGCTTCTTTTAATGTAACGAATCTTTGTTTCTTTGGTTTCCCTTTATGCTGCCAATATTGGAAAGCCATCTTAATTGCAATTTCAACAGCGGTAGAACCTGAATCAGAATAGAATACCTTCTTCAATCCATCTGGTACAACCTCAATAATTTTTTCTGCTAATAAAATAGATGGAACGTTAGCAAGTCCTAACATAGTAGAATGAGCAATTTTATTTAATTGCTCACGAATTGCTTCATCTAATTCCGGTACTTGATGTCCGTGAACATTTAACCATATAGATGAAACACCATCCCAATATTCATTACCATTTACATCGTATAGCTTTCTTCCCTCTCCACGTTCAATAATGACAGGATCTTCTTCTAAATAATCTTTCATTTGTGTAAATGGGTGCCATACGTAAGCTTTATTTTTCTCTGCTAATTCTTCATATGTATAAGATGATTTTTCAATCGTTCTACTATTTATTGTCACAACTGTCACTCCTAATGTTAACTTGTTTATAAATATAGTTAACATTAAATCCGAATGACTGTCAATTATTTTAAAATCAAATAGTTCTTAAAAAAGAACAACTTATCATACGATAAGTTGTTCTACTTTCCATGCTGTATCTTTCCAATTTCTAAAATAATTTCTTCATCTTTTTTTCCCTCTGTATCAATTCCAAGTTGTTTAGCGTGCTCAATTAATAAATCATGACGCTTCTCAAACCTAGCGGTATTTACTTCTTTCGTAACCTCTTCTTTTGTTTTCCCCTCAGTAGAAACTCCTAGTTTCTCTGCTGCTTTTTCCATTGATTTCTTCTCTTCTATTTCTTTTACTTTCTTCACTTCTGACTGTTGTATTTGTTTTTGTTTCAACTGCTCTGATTCAGCCGCAAAAGCTGTGTAAATTCCAGCACTTCCGCCAACGACTAGTAAGGTGGTAAAAAGAATTATTTTTTTCTTCACTCTTTCCTCCCCTTTCAAATTCATTATAACGTACAAAATTAGAGCTTTAAAACAATTATCCTTTATTTCCCTAAAAAAACATTTAATATTTTTATTGACATGTAAGATGAAAATGTGATAAAAATTTAACTAACATCATATGAATCGGCGATGATAGGATTTAGTAGTATTTCGATTTCTGATTTCAGAGAGCTGGTGGTCGGTGCGAACCAGTACAGAGCGAATTATGAATTACCCCCTGGAGCTTCTTTTACGAAACGTGAGGAGTAGTGAAAGACGGTTATAGACCGTTATGTCTAAAGAGTGGTGAAACGACACTGTTTCACAATTTAGGGTGGTACCGCGAATTTTTCGTCCCTGCATATATTGCAGGGGCGTTTTTTATTTTATAAGCGCATATCATATGACCCTTTATTTTGTGATACATTCATTTCACAAGCTAGGGTGGTACCGCGATTTCTTCGTCCCTGCATAATTATATGCAGGGACGTTTTTTTATCCAATCATTTCCGCATCATATAGAAGAACCAACAATTACCGGTAATTTGTCACAAAATTCTAAAATTTAGAAGGAAATATACAATATTGGCGAATTTTATATAAAAAAGAGCTATTTCACATTACTTAGGAGGGGAAAACAATGGTTTCAAAAATTGAGTCTGTTCTTTTAACAATTTTTATCTTTTTCTGTATTGGTTTTAGTGTTATTCAATTAGAAGTTTCACCACACATCCCAATTTTATTTGGTATCGTTCTTTTATTAGCATTTGGATTCCTGAAGAAAATCTCTTGGTCTACTATGGAGAAAGGGATGATTAGTAGTATTTCAGCTGGTATTCCATCTATATTTATTTTCTTACTTGTAGGCGTATTAATTAGCGTTTGGATCGCAGCTGGAACTATTCCGACTTTAATGGTATACGGCTTCCAACTTGTATCTCCAAAAATTTTCGTTCCAACTGTTTTTGTTGTTTGTGCAATTGTTGGAACGAGTATCGGTAGTGCATTTACAACTGCTGCAACTGTAGGACTTGCCTTTATGGGTATGGGTACTGCCCTTGGATACAATCCAGCTCTTATTGCTGGTGCAATTATTTCTGGTGCATTCTTTGGAGATAAAATGTCTCCTTTATCTGATACAACAAACTTAGCGCCTGCTGTAACGGGTGTAGATTTATTTGAACATATTCGTAACATGCTTTGGACAACAGTACCAGCTTTCATTATTGCTTTTATCGCATTTTTCATTTTAGGAAGCGGATCTGGTGGAAACGTTGATTTCTCAGCATTTATTAACACACTAGAAAAAAATGCAACGATTTCTATCGTTACGCTGATTCCCATTTTATTACTGTTCCTATTCGCATTTAAAAAGGTACCCGCAGTTCCAACATTACTTGCAGGAATTGTGGTAGGGATTATTATTCTCTTTATTTTTAAACCTAGCACTTCTTTAGCGGATTTAATGAAAATTATGCAAGACGGATACGTTTCTAAAACTGGTATTAAAGATATTGATAGCTTATTATCTCGCGGTGGTCTGCAAAGTATGATGATGTCAATCGCTCTTATTTTCCTAGCTCTTTGTATGGGAGGATTATTACAAGGAATGGGCATTATAGCGCAGCTGATGAATATTATCTCTAGCTTCGTAAAAAATAGCACACGCTTAATTATTTCTACTGCTTCAACTGCAATTGGTGTAAACTTCTTACTCGGTGAGCAGTACTTATCCATCGTTTTAACAGGACAAGCATTTGCTAATAAATACGATGAAGTCGGTTTAGAGCGTCGTAATTTATCACGAGTATTAGAAGATGCTGGTACAGTAATTAATCCACTCGTACCATGGGGTGTCAGTGGCGTATTCTTAACAAACGTTCTTAGCGTTCCAACATTCGATTACCTGCCATACGCAATCTTCTGTTTAGCGTGTCCAGTCGTAACCATTATCGTCGGCTTTACTGGATTCGGTCTTTCATGGAAAAAAGAAAAAGCAGTACCAGTTTCATAATATAACAAAAAGGATTACCAAATCGGTAATCCTTTTTATATTTCTCGACTATCTATTCGCTTTCTTTCTTCTAAATAACATAAGTAATCCCGCTCCAACAAACGCAAGACCAGCTCCAATTGTAGAAGCAATACTTGCACCTGTTTTCGGTAAATCACGTTCATCTTTTTCAGCTTCTTTATTTTCACTTACAGTTGTTGTTGTTTCTTTTGTATTTTGATCATCTGTTGTAGTTTGTCCAGATCCGGTATTATTTCCATCTTGCTTTGGTTCATTACCATTATTACCTTCTTCTGTTGGTGTTGTTGGGTTTTCTCCATCACCTTTTGGTGGTATTGTTGGGTTTTCTCCACCAGTTTCTTTATCATCATTCTTCTTCGTTATATCAATTGCATATTTAGCAAATTCATTTTCAGATGGTCCAACATATGATATGTTCCCATCTTTCTTTATATACTTTTGTGCATTTGGTGAAGAATCAAATGTTGTATTTAATTTATCTGCAACAATCGGTTTAAACGTCCAATTTTGATCAGCTGCTGGATCAATATTTTTTATTTTTTGCATATACTTCACAATGATTTGACGTGTTTCATCTTGTGATTGGTATACAACTTCCCCTTCACTTACACCTGGGAACGTTTGACTACTTCCACGATAGTTATTTGTAGCGACGATGAACTTTTGATCATCAGCTACTGGCTTACCTTCATATGTCATATTTACAATACGATTCGTATTTGCATTTACAATTTTTCCATCTTTATCGTATTTCGCCGGTTGTGTTACATCAATTTCGTATTTTAAGCCATCTAAAATATCAAAGTTATATGTAGGATAGCCTATATTTACTAACGGTTGTTCTTCTGTTTTCTTTTCTGGATAAATTTGATTAAACTGACCTGCAGACATTTCAAGCCATTCTTTCACTTGTGCCCCATTTACTTTTACAGCATATAACGTATTTGGATATACGTATAAATCTGCAACGTTTTTAATCGCTAACGTTCCAGCTGGAATATCCGTATAATATGTAGCACCGTTTCGGCCACCTGCTTTAAATGGTGCGCCTGCAGATAAAACCGGAATATCTTTAATCTCTTCGTACTCTGGTTTTTTAAGTTCTTGTTCTACATACCATTTTTGCGCATTTGTCACAATTTGTACGGAAGGATCATCTTGTACTAATGAAAAATAACTATTAATTGGTGCTTTCGTTTTACCTACAGGTGTATTTACATAGTCGATTGTCGCTTGATGCTCATCTTTAATTTCATTAACTAATTTTTGATCAGATTCTACTAATGGGGTACCTTTACTATTAGCAATCGGGCGAAGTTGTGGCTTAGATTGATCTTTTTGTACTTCCCATTTTCCGTTTACCTTTTTCAATTGCATATCAATAATACCTAAGTTACTACCAAAAACACCAGGCATTACAACTGGAACACCATTAAATACATCCTTCACTTCAGTATGTGAATGTCCCATTAATACTGCATCTACGCCAGGAACTTCTGTCGCTAAATAAAACGATGAATTTTCCATTCCTTCGTTGTATCCACTCTTATCAACACCTGAATGCGCTAGTGCAACTATAATATCCGCACCTTGCGCCTTCATTTCCGGAACTAATTTTTTCGCTGTTTGCACAATATCTTTTGCTTTTACTTGTCCTTCTAAATTCGCTTTATCCCAGTTCATGATTTGTGGTGGAACAAATCCCATTACACCAATTTTCACTATTTGTTTTTGGCCTGCTTCATCCACTACTTCTTTCTTTAAAATATGATATGGTTTAAAATAATTTTCATCGTTCTCTTCCTTATCATCATGGTCAACTTTATATACATTCGAGTTAATAACCGGGAAATCCGTTTTTTCAATCACTTTGTTTAAATAATCTAAACCGTAGTTAAATTCATGATTCCCAAGAGAGATGACGTCATACTTCATTAAATTCATTACACGATATAATGGATGTGTATAACTAGGATCCACACGATTCTTCGGATCCTTTATTTTATTTGCTACATAATCTCCAAGCGGTGTCCCTTGTAATGCATCCCCATCATCAAATAGGACAGAGTTCTTCACTTCTTCACGTGCTTTATTAACGAGTGTTGCCGTTTGTACGAGACCTACTTTATTATCTGTTTTCGTTTGATAATAATCGTAATTCATTAAGTTAACGTGAATATCTGATGTTTCTAGAATTCGTAATTTAACTGTACTCTCCCCAGTGTTCTCATCTGCATGAGCTGTTGCTGGCATTACTTGCGGTGCTATAACACCAATCGCAAGAGTTGCTCCAGCTAGCATTTTTTTTGACTTTTTCACAAAAAATCCCCCTTATACAATTACCAGAAATAATGAAATGAATCCCTATCTGTCTCTAACCACATACCTTTTTTCTTCTATTAGAGACACAATTTTCATTTCACCCTGCGCTAACGAGTAGTCCCCTTAAACGCTCGATTGATGAAGACTAACAATTAATAGGAAATAAAGCTCCCACTAATTAAAATTTCACCTTATCTGACATTATCATATATAAAGTTCTTTCCTATCGTCAATATTTTTTGACAAACTTCAACAAATTTTCTGTAAAGTTATTATAAACTTTTCATAAACATATAATATGCCCTTACATTGCTAATACTGCTGAATATGATACAATTACCAATTACAAGGAGGATGAATTTATGAAAAAAGTCATCTTAACAATTGTTTGTCTCCTCCTTCTGATCATTTCTTATTCTTATTTTGAAAAGAACGACGAGACAAAACAAAATGAACCCGAAGAAAAAACATCTACTCCAAGTTGGATTGATAAGCAAACAAACGATTCCTTTTATCATCTCGTACTAGGTGATTCGCTCGCCAAAGGATATGGATCAACACAAGGTGGATTTGCTGAATTAGCCTCTAAACAAATAGAAGCACAAATTCATAAACCAATTACTGTAGAAAACCTTGGGATAAACGGTCTTACAACAGATCGTCTCGCTAAAAAAGTTCAATCAGAAGATGTAAAGCAAAAAATTAGAGCAGCAAATATCATTACAATTAATATTGGGGGAAATAATTTATTTCGCTTAAATCGTGATGTCGGTGTTATAGACGGTATTAAAATGTTAAATAAAGAAAAAGCTCATTTTGAAGCGGATGTAAAAAATATTGTAAAGACAGTCCGAGATCAAAATCCGGATGCTTTACTCATTCTTTCTGAACTCTATAACCCGTTACAACTCGATGACTCCATCGCAAGTTATGCAGATATGTTTTTAGACGGCTGGAATGAATCCGTTTATTCCATTGCAAAAGTGAATCAACCATCTATCGTTTTGCCAATTCGTAAATTAATATCGAATGATAAAAAAGAATTGCTCTTTGACCAAGTACACCCAAATGATAAAGGCTATACGATTATTGCCGATTCATTTACAAAAAAAGTATTGGCCTACAAATATTAAAATTCCCATGAAACAATTCTATTTTTATAACATGTCTTTTTTGTTACAATGATAGTGGAAGGGGGCCTTTATATGGAATCACGCGAGTGGGAACGTATTGTTGATCATCTTCTTTCGCTAGTGCCTCTTTTTTATCGCAAATTTATGCTTCCTGGAGAATTTTCTTCTCAAAGACATATGCCGCCATCACATACACAAGTATTACTGCTTTTGCATGAAAACGGCACATTAGCAGTTTCCGAAATCGGCAAGCGGCTAGCGATTTCACGGCCTAACATGACACCTCTATTAAACAAACTTATTCAAGAAGAACTAATAGAGCGTCATTATAGCGAAAAAGATCGACGGGTCATTTTAATTTCCCTAACAGCTGAAGGGAAATTATTAGTAAATCAGTATCAGCAATTCATTTTAGACAAACTAAAAGAAAATTTCCAAACATTATCTGAGGAAGAGCGCGAAAAGCTCATTCATTCTCTTCAAACCATTCAAAATTTAATTTTGAAAACAAACGTATAAAGCTGCTTCTAAATAGAAGCAGCTTTATGATTCGTAATAGTTACCATAGTACACATTGGAATATGGCCATGTTGTTAAATATGGTTTTTTTTCCTGTGTAGGCTGTTGTTGTGGTAATTGTGGTATTTGTGATAATTGCTGTAATTGTTGTTGCCGATATAATTCGTATTGTCTACTCGTATCATAAACCGGATAATAATTTACATATGGATATACTTGAGGTACGTAATAATAATACATTATCCTCTCCTCCTTTTTCTTAAACATATTCAAAGGAGAAAATGGATGTGACATTGTTTATAATTGTACAAGTGGTTCTCTCACTCGTTTCTTCCTTTTCTTCAAGCGTAACTTACGGTTCTTTTCGTATAAATAATGCACAACGAAATACGAAATGAGACCAAACACAACTCCTAAAATCGTCATTCCAATTAATACATACACTTCACTTTGTAATAAGCTCTTTAATATCGTAAAAATGTGACTTGAAAACAAGTCCGATACCGTAAATGGTTCATGATGAATTTTCTGTACATGGAATGGATAAATCATTTTTCCTAGCGCATACGCAAGCGGAAATAAAAATACTGGGAGAAACGATATTTTCCCAATAATATTGCCAATAACTGCCGCAGGAAAAGATCCCTTTGCTAACCTGACGATTGGATAAAATATTACATATACGAGCGATGCCGTATAAATGACTAACATTTCTAAGCCGAATCCTATAGCAAACCCTAACGATACTTTCTTTGCGCCTTCTGGCGATCGAAGCAACTTATAATATTGAAACTTTAATATTCTCCACATCCGCTGAAAAAACGAATATGTTTTCTTAGTTGTTTTCACCCTCATCATCTCTTTAACTATATTTTTATATGTAGTATGTCCTTACACACTCTGAAAAACAAATTTAGTTTTCTCTTTTATTATAAATGATATCGAAATGGTTAACCAAATATACATCCGACATTTTAATATAAAAAAACCTCCCTTTTAGGAAGGCTCTTCTACATTTTTAAATAAACTCACTAATAACGCTTTTTGAGCATGCAATCGATTACCAGCTTGCTCAAATACGATAGACTGTGGTCCATCTATAATTTCGCCTGTTACTTCTTCTTCACGATGGGCAGGTAAACAGTGTAAGAAACGATATGTTTGTTTCGCATGCTTAACAAGTTCGTTATTGATTTGGTAAGGTTGAAATAAAGAATATTTCTCTTCTTCGCCCTCTTGCCCCATGCTCATCCAAACGTCAGTATAAATGAAATCTGCTTCATTCACCGCTAATTCAGGATCATGCAAAACTTCAATTTCAGCTCCTGTTTCCTTGGCAATCGCTAACGCTTTTTTTACAATCTCCTCATTCGGTTCATACCCTATAGGCGTTGCAACAGTCATATGCATTCCAACTTTTGCACTAGCTAACAACAATGAATGACATACATTATTTCCGTCACCTACGTAAGCTAATTTTATTCCTTTAAATGTATTTGTTTCTTCATATATCGTCATGAGGTCTGCCAATGCTTGACAAGGATGATGGTCATCCGTTAATCCATTAATAACAGGAATACTCGATTCTTTTGCAAGCTCTTCTACATCCGCGTGTGAGAATGTACGTATCATGATCCCGTCAATATACTGCGATAATACTTTCGCAGTATCTGAAACGGTTTCTCCTCTTCCCATTTGCATCTCTTTCCCACTTAAAAACATACCATGTCCCCCGAGTTGTACCATTCCCGCTTCAAAAGATACACGAGTACGAGTTGAATGCTTATCAAAAATAAGCCCTAATATTTTGCCTTGTAATAAAGGCTCTTGCTTATTCTTTTTTAAATATATAGCGAACTCAATTAAAGAAATAACTTCTTCTTTCGTTAATTCTTCTAGTGTTAAAAGATCTTTCGTATTTAATTTCGGTACTTGTAAAGTTGACATGAAACTTCCCCCTTATATGATTGATACGTTTTTTGTACAAACTACTTTTTTTATTATATATACTGCCTGTTCTAACTCTTCATTCGTGACAATGAGTGGCGGTAATAGTCTTATAACATTAGGGCCTGCTTGTAATACGAGAAGTCCTTCGTTTTCTAGTTGTTCTATAAAACTTGCAACTTCATGCTTACACTCAATCCCAATCATAAGCCCCTTACCACGTATATTTTGAATACATTCGACATGCTGTAATTCCTCTTGCAACTTCTCTAATACATACTCGCCTTTTTCTTGTACTTCTTTTAAAAACAATGGTCTTTTACTTACTTGCAATACTTCTTTCGCTGCAGCCATCGCGATGTAATTCCCGCCAAAAGTTGAACCGTGTGATCCTGCAGTAAACGACGTTCCGAGCTCTTTCCGGCCAATCATTGCTCCGACAGGAATCCCATTCCCAAGTGCTTTTGCAACGGTAACGATATCAGGCACTATTCGCACTTGTTCATAAGCGAATAGTGTTCCAGTTCTTCCTATCCCCGTTTGTACTTCGTCTATAATAAATAAGGAACCGAACTTATTACATAATGTTTCAATCTCTTTCAAAAAAGATAGATCAGCAGGTATTACTCCTCCCTCTCCTTGAACTACTTCTACCATTACCGCCGCAACTTCTTCATTCATTACTTCCTCTAATGCTTTAATATCGTTAAAAGGGATATGTAAAAAAGATGGAAGTAATGGACCAAATCCTTCTTTTACCTTATCTTGGCCTGTTGCACTCATCGTTCCAAATGTTCTACCGTGAAAAGACTGCTGGCATGTTACGACGAGAGATTTTCCAGTATGCTTACGTGCTAACTTTAAAGCCGCTTCATTTGCCTCTGCCCCACTATTACAGAAAAACACATAATCTAATGCTCTATTTTCTGTTAATAATGACGCAACTTCTTCTTGTAAGCTGTTTGTAAACAGGTTAGATATATGCCATATATCATCAAGTTGCTCTTGTACACCTTTGAGAACAGTAGGGTGACAATGTCCTAAATTACATACGCCAATTCCTGATGTAAAATCTAAATATTGCTTACCTTTATTATCAATAACTTTCGTTCCAGTTCCCTTTACAAACTCAATAGTTCTTCTGCCATACGTTTGAAAAAGATGACTCGTCATGCAATACTCACACCTTTCGTTACCGTCGTTCCAATACACTCTCCCGTAACCTCAGTAAAATCTTTTGTACCATTCACAATACTTATCTTTTGCACTCCCATTTTTAATGATGCTAGTGCCGCCTGTACTTTCGGAATCATCCCACCTGTAATAACACCTGTTTCTATAAAAGTTGCAATTTCAGATTCATCCGTTTCCTTTACCAAATTCCCTTCATGTAATATTCCATCTACATCCGTAATAAAAATCAGCTCTTTTGCCCCTAACGCGGCCGCAATCCCAGCTGCAGCATTGTCCGCATTTATGTTATAAATTTCATTACCATTTACCCCGATTGGAGCAATAACAGGAATATACCCCATATTTATTAATCCTTTTAATAAGGCTGTTTCTACATAACTTACTTCTCCCACATATCCTATCTCCTCGCTGACAGGTTGAACTTGAAGTAAATTACCGTCACACCCTGAACAACCTACAGCAAGTAAATTATGCTTTTGTAAATTCATTACGAGTTTTTTATTCGTACTTCCGCATAGCACCATTTGAACAACATCCATAACTTCTTTTGGTGTTACGCGTAATCCATCTCTTTTTTCTACGTTGATGTTACAATCTTTTAATTTGGCATCAATTTCTGGCCCACCACCATGAATAATCACCACTTTATACTTCTGTTGCAATTTCTTTATACAATCAAAAAACACAGCATTTAATTGATTCAACATACTACCGCCGCATTTCACTACAATATAATCGCTCATCTTCTCTCTCCTTATGTACGATAACAAGCATTTATTTTCACATATTCATAGCTTAAGTCACAGCCCCAAGCTGATCCTGTCTCTTCACCTAAGTGTAAGTACACATTAATGACTATTTCATCTTCTTGTAATCTCTCTTTCATTTCTTCTTCAGAAAATATTTGAGGCTCACTATTTTTTAATACCGATATAGATTGAAGAGTAATGTCAATTGTGTTCGGATGAATAGCTACTTCACTTTGTCCAATACTGCTAATAATTCGCCCCCAGTTTGGGTCTTCACCATGTATTGCTGTTTTCACAAGACTCGAACCGACTATTTGCTTTGCAATTTTTTTTGCCTCTTCATTCGTTTGAGCTCCTAGCACATTTACTTCTATTAACTTCGTAGCTCCTTCACCATCTTGCGCAATTTTTTTCGCTAAATCTTCACATACTTGCTGTAAAGCACATACGAAAGTTTCCCAATCTGTATGTTCCATATTTATCGGCCTTGTTTCTGATAATCCACTTGCCATAACGATGACCATATCATTCGTAGAAGTATCTCCATCTACCGTAATTTGATTAAATGTATGATTCGTAATTTCGGATAACGCTGTTTGCAATACGTCATGCTCTATATGAGCATCTGTCGTAATAAAACTAAGCATCGTTGCCATATTCGGATGAATCATCCCTGAACCTTTTGCAACACCCGCAATCGCCACTTTCTTCCCATCAATAATCATTTCATAGCAAGTTTCTTTCGTTATAAGATCCGTCGTTAAAATTGCTTCAGAAAAACAATATGCTTCACTTTCTTCCTTCGTCGGTATAAGAGTTGCAACTCCCTTTCGGATTATATCCATCGGCAGTGGAACACCAATTACACCTGTTGAAGCTACTGCAACGTAATTTTCTTTCATCCCAAAATGTTCCGCCCCTAATGCGCGCATCTCGTATGCGTCTTGTAATCCTTTCATTCCAGTACAAGCATTTGCATTTCCACTATTAACGATAATTGCTTGTAACTTCCCTTCTGCCGTTATACTATCCTTCGTTACTTGCAAAGGAGCTGCTTGTATTTGATTCGTTGTATACACAGCGGCACATGATGCTGGTACATCACAAACGATGGCACCTAAATCCTTTTTCTCCTTTTTTAAACCATTTGCAGTACCAATTGCCGAAAAGCCTTTCGGCGTTACAATTGAACCATTTTCTAATTTTGTAATAGACGCTACTTTAATCACCATGTCCCCCTTATACATAAAGCGGCATATGTTGTAAACCTGTTGTCTCTTCTAGTCCCGCTATTATGTTTGCATTTTGAATCGCTTGCCCAGCCGCGCCTTTCATCATATTGTCTATAACAGAAACGACCGTAACTCTTTCAGCTCTTTCATCGTAAGCTATGCCAATATCACAATAATTTGAGCCTCTCACTTCTTTTGGACTTGGAAATTTCCCTTGCGTACAAATTCGGATGAAAGGCGATTGTTCATACGTTTCTTCATACAATTTTTGAAGTTGCTTTATTTCCATCTTTTGTTTTACTTTTGCATAAAGTGTAATCATGATTCCTCGTGATATCGGTATTAAATGTGTGCTAAATGTAATTGGCTGTGATTCACTATTCCATTCTGTAAGCATTTGCTCAATCTCTGGAACGTGCTGATGCTCATTCACTTTATAAATGTGCAAGTTATCATATAGCTCAGGAAAGTGAGTCATTGTTGTTGGTGTTTTACCTGCTCCTGATACCCCTGATTTCGCATCAATAATAATCGAATCTTCTTCAATCATGCCGCTACGTACTAACGGCGCTATCGCTAGCAATGTGGCTGTAGCAAAACATCCTGGGTTTGCAATTAAATTTGCCTTTTGAATCCCAGTCCTTTTCCATTCACTTAACCCATACACTGCTTTTCTAAGAATTTCTTCTTTCGCTGCTGGCCTTTTATACCACAGTTCATATGACGAAGGATCTATCATACGAAAGTCTCCAGATAGGTCAATTACTTTTAAACCTTCTGCTAATAACTTAGGAGTTAACTCCGCCGATACTCCTGCTGGGGTTGCTAGAAATACGATTTCTGCTTCTTTTCCTATCGTCTCCACATCAATTTCTTGTAACGTATGAAAAAGGACATTTCGAAGATGAGGATATACATTTGTTATACACTCACCAACTTGTGAAAAAGAATGGAGAGATGCTATCGAAAAATATGGATGTTGTTCTAATAAACGAATTAACTCAATGCCCCCATATCCAGTGGCTCCAATAATTGCGACTTTCATAAGTTCCTCCTCATATCGATTCTTTAAATTAAGTATGATTATAATATTGTATATTTATAG
>NZ_QPEL01000077.1:0-26214 GCF_008368965.1 Bacillus sp. AY2-1
ATTATGAACCTCCTAATTTTCAAATTTAAAAGTTAAATTGAGTTAATTATTAATATTTCCCAATCCCTAATTATTATTTTCATAACCTATTATGATGAATACTTTGTAAAGTTTAAACAATTAATTTCTCTTTGTCTATATATATAAATAATATTATTATAAAATTTACAAATAGAAAAAACCAAAGGGCACCCTTTGGTTTTTACATTTTTTTATGTTGTTTAGAAAGCTTTTTCCACTTATCACGCTCTGCTCTGGCAAGGATTGCATCTTGTTTTCTCATAAAATACGCCAGTTCTCTTTGTAATTTTTTATAGCTTTTCAAACGATCTATCGTAATAAGTCCGTTATCAATTGCACTATGCACCGCGCATCCTGGTTCATTCTCATGCTTACAATCACGAAAACGGCATGTTGTCGCGAGTTTTTCAATATCAGAGAATGTTGTTTGAATCGCTTCGCTTCCTTCCCAAAGTTGCAATTCCCTCATGCCGGGAGTATCAATAACTAAACTACCACTCGGTAATCGGAACAATTCACGATGAGTTGTCGTATGTCTTCCTTTACTATCTTCCTCACGAATATCTCCCGTTTTTGCTACTTCAATTCCTATAAGTGCATTTAACAAAGTGGATTTCCCAACACCGGATGATCCGACTAAAGCAATTGTTTTCCCTGAAGAAACAAATTGCTGCAACGATTCAATACCAGTATGCTCTAAACTATCAACGACGAAGATTGGAACACCAATTGCCACAGCTTCCGTTTCAACAATTTTCTGTTCCATGTCCTCACATAAACTACTCTTTGTTAAAACAATTACAGGCATTGCACCGCTTTCATACGCTAAAAGTAAATAACGTTCCATTCTTCTTACATTAAAATCATGGTTAAGTGCATTCACTAAAAATAGATAATCTACATTCGCTGCTATTACTTGTTCTTCCGTTCGAGTACCAGCCTCTTGTCTAGAAAAAGAGCTTCTTCTCGGAAAAATACTATGAATGATAGCTTTCTTTTCATTCTCTATTTTCTTTATATACACCCAATCACCAACAGCTGGATAATCTCCCTTCGTTACTGCTTCATGCCGAAACTTCCCAGACAGTTCTGCCATATATTCACCATCGTTACAAATAATGCGATATATATGCTTATGCTCAAGTAAAATACGACCTACTTCAAATTTCTCTACAGCTTGTTCCTCAAAAAAAGAATCCCAGCCATACGATTCTAAAATATTTTGATTCAAATTGATATCCTCCCTAGTTTTAGCTAAGTGGAAGGATAGTGCGCTCACTTATATCGTTTCGCCCTTTCCATCCACCTTTGTATTTGGTTTATTATTCATATAAGTTATTTTCGCCATAACACATCACCCCGTTCTTATTTTAATTACTCTCATTATATGGAATTCTCCTATAAAAAGCTACATCATTTAACGTAATTTTCAAATAACTTGTTTTTGAGCATTCTAATTTGTCCTCGGTGACTAATTTCATCTTCTAGCACATGAAACCAAAGATAGTGCTGGTTATATACTACACCGTTAGGCCACTTTCTTTCTGACATGAGCCACTTATCACCTTGTTCACTTAAATACTTCAGAGATTCTTCTCGAACACTTTGTAGAAGTTTTACATAATACTGTATTTCATGACCACGGATCGCTCTATCCGCTTCCCCTAAATACAGTGCATCTTCCCATATTTCTAATTCTTCTTTTGTAAAGTCACGATCTTGAAATGAAATAAGCTGATGAACTTTTTCAATAGCTGCTATATGTTTTAATAAGGCACCAATTGAATTCCCGCTACTCTGCATAATTAAATCTAATTGCTCAACTGATAAATTTCTTACTTCGCCTAATGTTACAGCTCTCGTATGTTCAAGCATGCTTACTAATTCCCCTATTTTTTTTTGTATAACCATCTACACTTCTTATTCGATAATCTATATTCATATCACGCACCCCTTTCTGCATTCATATTATTGTAAAAATGATTCATATAATAGACTGAAATATATCTGAATTTTCCGTTATAATTAAATTGAATACAAAATATACCCAAACAAACTTTCTCAATATGCTTATATGAAATATTAAAAGGAATCAATATAAAATAATCGAATCTTATTCACTAAAAGGAGTGGATTCGATGGAAATGTATCAATGGCTAACCGCTGTTCTCGTTGGTGGCATTACTGGCTTCGTTTCCCATCTAATCAATAACCAAGGTAAGTTATTGCTTCCACGCCGTTTGAAAACATTTTTTCATTTTGGATTTTTAACTGATATTTTTACGGGTAGCCTAGCCGCACTTCTCGGACTCGTTTTATTCGATGTCACCGCAATAAAAGAAATTATAAAAGTATCCATTGTAACTGCTATTTCCGGTCAAACTTTCTTACTACATCAAGCTCTTGGTGGCGAACAGGCTAAAAATACGCAAATTGGGAAAGCTGATGAGAAGATTCAAGAAATTGACAAATTATTGCGACGTTAGTGTATACTTTCTTTTAAAATTATTGTTATAATGAGAAATAAATATTTTCTATTGCGTCGTTTGTCAGGAGAAAGGGTGTTTCGTATGACAAAAAAGAAAATAGAAGATTTCTTAACAAACTCCGAAAAAGAGGAACTGCTAGAAAACTATAAATGTTTACGAGAAGCCCGCACAAAAAGCGAAGCTAACTATTTTGGTGAAGCAGTGAACCATCTATTAAATAAAGCAAAACAACGAATTATTAAAGATGCAGGTATACATGATGAAAATGCAGCAACTGTTCAATCAAAAAGAAAAGCACTGTTTTAGTTACATTAGCTAAAACAGTGCTTTTTGTTACAATATTTTTCACATTACTTTCACATCTATTTCACAAATATAAGTACTTCTATATGTTAAACTAGGTATATCCTTTTCCGAGGAGCTATATGCCGATATATAAATCCCTATCACCATAGGGATTTTTTATTTTCCCATAATTTTATTACAATTCTTTTTCAATAATATAGCTGAACAACGAATTATTAAAGATGCAGGTATACATAATGAAAATGCAGCAACTATGCAATCAAAAAGAAAAGTACCTTTTAGACTTAACCCAAAAAGTGCTTTTTGATTTACTAAAACTTTATGATGCAATTCCTTTTTCATTATCTTTATTAATGTTTTCACTTTTTCTAAACAGAAATAAAGCTAAAACATATAATAACGCAGTAAAGCTACCTACTAATATAAAATTATGAGATGTTGCAAATAACATTCCTGCTATTGCCGCACCAATCATTTGGCCAATATACATCGAGGCATTTGCAAGAGCAGCACCTGTTCCTCTTGCTATAGTAGACATGTTTTGTAAGTGTCCCATCATTAATACAAACAAAATTCCTGTCACAAAAAATAAAACAAAGAAAAATAATTCAACAAATATAATACTCTTTAAATAAGGGAGTATTATATATAACACTGCTGTAAATACAATTCCACCATAGAAAGAAAAATTGTAACCAATTTTATTTACGAGTCTAGGGCCCAAAATATTACCAGCTAAATTTCCTAATCCTAGTACAAGCATAGCCGTACCTACTTCATGAACCTGTAACCCAAATTGAACGAAAAGCCATACACCAAAGAATGAAAATGCAGCAAAATTTCCGGTTTGAAAAATAAAGTAGGCAAAATAGGAAAGTGAAACCTTTGAATCTGTAAGTAATTGTTTATAACGCTTTAAGATAGATTTTTTATTTCCACTTATATAAACCGGTTGTATTTCTGGTAATACAACATAAATAAGAATGACAAGTAGTGCTGATAATATACCAATGAAGTAGAATGGCATCGTATAATGTATCGTTGCTAAATAAGCTCCCATTGGCAGCCCTAAAATTTGAGAGATTGATAACCCTGCTGTTGCAACCCCAATTGCTTTCACAATTTGCTTTTTCTCTATAAGGAGCGGAATGGATGCCCACACTTGTGGAGATACAAAAGCTGCACTTACACCTGCTAAAAATCTAAATGTTAGCATCCATAAAAAACTCGGTGCAATTCCACACAAAAACGTACTTATTGCAAAAAAACTCATACCTAGTACCATCACTTTTTTTCTGTTTAATCCATCTGATATAGGACCAGCAATAAGCGCAAATCCAGCATACCCTAAAGCATACGAACTCACCATCCATCCTGACAACTCGGTTGAAACATGATACACCTGTTGTAATGTCGGCAACAGTGGTGAAATTAAGAAAGTATCTGTACCGATCATAAACATTATCGTGAAAAATACAGCTAGTACTCTATTCATTTAGACCTTCTCCTTATATAAACAGAGGGTACTATCCCTCTGCTTCACTAATCTTCTAAAATAGATTGGATTTCTTTCATGACTCTTTTATTCAATGCAACGTCTACCGCTTTCACACTTTCTCTTATTTGCTCTGCCCGCTTTCCACCAGGTATAACTGTATCAATTCCTTCTTTATTTAATAACCATGCTAACGCTAAATGAGACACTTCAATATCATTTTCTTTAGCTAGCCCTTTTAACTTTTCCACTTTCTTAAAATTACTCTTATATGTATTTTCTTCAAATAGATTTACATTTTGGCGCCAATCGACTTCGTTCAATTTAAAATCTTCTGTATATTTTCCGCCTAATATTCCAAAAGCAAGAGGCCCATATGGAATAAATGAAATACCCGCTTCTATACAATACGGCAACAGTTCTTCCTCAGCCGTACGTTCTAACATATTGTACGGAGATTGTACAACATCTATATGACCATGTTGGTTCGCTTCTTTTAATTGTTCTATGTTTACGTTCGATATTCCAATTGAACGAATTTTCCCTTCTTCTTTTAAACGAGTAAGCTCTCCGATTGAATCTATGTAACTTGTTTCAGAATTTGTAAAATGCAAATAATATAAATCAATATAATCAGTCTGTAACCTTCTTAAGCTATTCTCCACAGCATTTCTTAAATAACTTGGTTCATTGTTAATATAAGTTTCTCCATTTAATAACGGTTGAATTCCACCTTTTGTAGCAAGTATAAGCTTATGGCGTTTTCCCTTTAATACTTCTCCTACCATTTCCTCAGATCTACCGACACCATATGAATCTGCTGTATCAAAAAATGTAATCCCTTGCTGAATAGCTTCTTCTACTAATTGCTTTCCTTCTTCTTCATTCACATCAGCATATAAATTATGTCCCCCTACTGCATTTGTACCTAAACCCAACTTTGAAATATTTAATCCTGCCTTTTGCAATTTTGTATACTTCATTTTTTCTCCCCCTATATTTCTATTGTTCGAATATATTCGAACAATAGAAATATACCACTTTATATGTTATAGTGCAAATATCTCAACTTATACAAGCAGGTGAAATATGCGTACACTCTATCATCCAAATCGAGAAGAAATTCAATTTTCTTCTGTCTTATATGCACTTAGCGATCAAATTCGTTTACAAATTGTAAATATGTTACTAGAGAAAAACGAACAATCTTGTGGCGCTTTAAACATTCCTATTGCGAAATCAACTTTATCTCACCATTTCAAAGTTTTACGTGAGTCAGGTGTTATGTACACGCGCCTTGAAGGAACACAACGTTTCATTTCAATTCGTGAAGAAGATTTAAATGCTAGATTCCCAGGTTTGTTACAAGTTGTATTACATGCGACAGAGCCATATTAAAAAACATCTCATAGGAATATGTGATATTTTGCCATATTAAAAAACATCTCATATGAATATGAGATGTTTTTTAATATGGCTATTCTTTTAATAAATCTATTAATCCATTTCCTTCAGATGTACGTTCGTACCCTAAAGGTACAGTTCTTTTAATGAGTTGTGCATATATTTCCGGCTCCGATAACTTTCGACCATATTCTTTCTCACACTGTTTAATGAGCAAGGCGAGCGCTCCAGCAACATGCGGCGTCGCCATGGAAGTTCCACTTAACACAGCATATTTCCCATCTGGATACGTAGATAATATTTCATCACCTGGCGCTACTAGATCAATTTCTTGATTTGAATTACTAAAACATGTAATCTTCCGCTCTAAATTAACAGCACCAACTTCAATTACCTCAGAATAAGCACCTGGGAAATCTAATTCCTCTGTTTCATCATCGCAATCTCCATTATTTCCAGCAGCACATACAACGAGAACATCCTGATTTACCGCATTTTGAATTGCTTCATGTAATTCTGGAACATCTTGCGGACCACCAAGTGACATTGAAATAATTCTCACTTTCTCTTGATTCGGCCCTCTCCAATTTACAGCATAATGAATTGCCTCAATAATTTGCTCATAACTTCCAGAACCATCTCCCGCTAAAACTTTTAATACTAACATTTTAGCAAGTGGTGCAACTCCTAATACACCGACACCATTTTCAGTCGCGGCAATCGTGCCCGCTACATGAGTACCATGTCCGTTATTATCAAGATACACATTTGGATCAGCTTCATAATCTTTTGTGAAATTTCTTCCGCCGATAATACGATCCTTTAAATCTATATGATTGGTATCACACCCTGTATCTAATACGGCAACGACTACATCTTGCCCCTTCACACTCTTTTCCCATACTTGTGGAGCGTGAATCAGTTGTACACCTGGTGGAATTTCATTTACTTGCTCTACCACCTTATTTACGGTAAACGGAATCAATTGTATACCTTTTTGCTTATTCACTGTACTACTCATCGTAATCCCTCCTGAAAATGTATTATTTTCATTTCAGACCACTTTTGAATACTTGTAAATGTAACATTCGTTTTATTCTTTTTGTTTTCCTTCTTTTCAAATATTTCTCAACATCATTAACTAACTCTATACTACTTTTTTATTTCCCCTATGATTTGTAGGAAGTAACAGCCCGTGTCGTTCAACTAATAACCAAAATAAGAGGACCAATTAATGGTCCTCTTACAGTCTTTTAAAAAAATGATATGTAATTTGAAAAATAATATAAATTAAGACTAAACCTCACTCTTGTTTAAAAACTTTTCTATTTCTTTTACTAAATATTCCGCTCCCTCTATCCCAACAGTAATATTTCCATTTGCTAATGATATGTTCTGTTCTGAAACATCACCTGTGATTTGGCAAGCATTGTAAGGTTGATATTTTTGCAAAATGATTTTATCTGCTTCTACAAAAATTTCAAGCGGTGATTTGATTTGTATTCCCAATACATCGCGTAATTCTTTAGGGATAACAATTCGTCCTAATTCGTCTACTTTTCGAATAACTCCTGTTGCTTTCATAGTTCTCCCCCCTTACTCTCTATTAATTTTTCCACCTCGCTTTTTCCATTTTATCACTTTTTGACAATACTTGCCTCTTTTTAGAAAATTTTGTACTCGAGTTAAAAAAACACATTTAATGCATACGTAATCTCTCTTTCAATTGTTTTACATAACGGGATCTTATAAGTAAGAAGTATACAACTTGAATACCTATGAAAATACTTAATACAACTGTATTTTCTTTAAACAATGAGTACTCAAACATTTGCCCTAACGCCGTTAAGGCTACTGCCCCATGTAATGTTGCAACACCAATTGGAACGAAGAATAAAAGCGCCAATCGAATTGTAACTACCTTCGATAATTCCCCACTCGTCAATCCAACTTTTCGAATCATTTCGAACAAGCGAACATCATCCTCCAAATCGGAGAATAAACGGAAGTAAAGGAAACTTCCTGCGCAAACGAAAAATACTATACCAATAAAGAAACCTACAAATAAAATCGGTCCTGCAATTTGTAAACTTTGGTTTTGTTCGTACTCTTCCGCACTAAACGTTGAATGTTCTTGATGCGGTTTAATTTGATGCGTAAGCTCTTTACCAATTTCAATCTCATCTTTCATTCTTTCAGTTTTATACATATAATCTTTTGTCTCTATAAATCCATCTTGTAATGAATCATATTGATTATTAGAGATTACATAAACATTTCCTCTTAATATTTTCCCCAATGAAGATGAAGTAACTTTTTTCACCTTTAAATGTTCATTCATATTGGGTAAAGTAATTTCTTTTCTTTCTTTCATCGCCGGCCCTGGTATATTAGCTGACAAAAATACAACCTCTTTATTTGCTACAGTATTAAATGGTTCTCCTGTTAACTTTGCATATTCCTTATAGTCTGATTCTTTTATAAAAGTGGCGCTTCTTAACGACTGTTCCTCCGTTTTCTTTGTCGAAATATTAGTTTTTGAAGCTGCTATATTATGTTTCTTTAATCCTTTGTCAATCATTTGTATATGTTGTGATTCGTTACTATTCCCTTGCTTAGAATGGTAATGAAACGCAATTGGTCTCTCCATTATCCCTTTCGTCATGGATGCGAAGCCAACTAATGTCCCTATTGCTGAAAATGCTACAGTAGAAATAATGGTTACAATAAAGAACATTCTTGCGTTATCTCTCATGCGATACGCTAAATCTGATAACGTAATAATATTAGTCTGTGTCCAATAGAAACGTTTACTTTTTTTACATAATCGAATAATAAAGACACTCAGCTGCTTGTACAACAAATACGTCCCAATAGTAACTACCGTTGTAACAGGAATCATCATAATAAATACCATTGCGCCATGCGATAGAAGAGCTCCTACATAGCCAGCACTAAGCAACACTACTGCTAATATTGAAGAAATGATTGATGCTTTCGGTTCCGGTTTTGCCTCTGCTGATCCTCTAAACAACTTCATAATTTTATTTTTACGAATCATTCCTGCACTAAACAATGATATGATCATAAATAATATGAAAAACATAATACTCGTTACAACAATTGCTTTCATCGGTATGTAATAGGATAAGGAGATATCTAGTTTTAATATCATCGGGGCGGCAAATATTAATACCCCTGAAAATAACATACCTGAAAGAATACCAAAAATAATTGCCCCTATTCCAATCATAATATTTTCAAAAAAGATAAGACGCTTTAATTGATATTTCGTCATACCTAGCATCATTAAAATTCCTAGCTCACGCTTTCTCGTTTTTAAAAACATTCCCATCGAATATAAAATAAAGAAGAATGTAAATAAGTAAATAATAGACTGTGCAAAAGACATACTTACGAATACGTACTGCCCCAATTCTCCTGCACTTAATGCCGGATGAAACGCAAAAAATGAATACACAAAAAAGGCCATAATTGCAAATGCACTACTTAAAAAATAGGCTGAGTATGTCCGTCTATTTCGCGTTACATTCCGATATGCGAGTTCTCTAATGTTCATATTACTTCTCCGCCCTTCTTTCTACTAACTATGTTTTTATATTAGTAAAGTACGGAAATACCTTCCATCGATTCAAATGACAAAAACCTTACAGTTTTGAAAGGTTTAAAAAAATTGATTATGCGTAGTACTTTATTTATAATGACTACATTCATATTCATACACACATCCTATTGTATATTCGTTAGTTTTGCGAAATAATAAAGGATAGAAGTATGTACCAATATAATACATAATTTTTTTACCGCTTTAATATGAATAGGAGGAAAACATAATGACATTACAAGAACAGATTATGAAAGCATTACATGTTCAGCCTGTAATTGATCCAAAAGTTGAAATTCGTAAACGAGTTGATTTCTTAAAAGATTATGTAAAAAAAACAGGTGCAAAAGGATTTGTACTTGGGATTAGCGGCGGCCAAGACTCTACATTAGCAGGACGCTTAGCACAACTTGCAGTTGAAGAAATTCGTAACGAAGGTGGTAACGCAACGTTTATCGCTGTACGTCTTCCTTATAAAGTACAAAAGGATGAAGATGACGCACAATTAGCGTTACAATTTATTCAAGCTGATCAATCAACTGCATTTGATATCGCTTCAACCGTTGATGCTTTTTCAAATCAATACGAGAACTTATTAGGTGAATCATTAACTGATTTCAATAAAGGTAACGTGAAAGCTCGTATCCGTATGGTTACACAATATGCAATTGGTGGACAAAAAGGGCTACTTGTTATCGGAACAGATCACGCTGCAGAAGCTGTAACAGGGTTCTTTACAAAATTCGGAGATGGTGGTGCAGATTTATTACCATTAACGGGATTAACGAAGCGCCAGGGACGTGCATTATTACAAGAGTTAGGTGCAGACGAGCGACTGTACTTAAAAATGCCAACAGCTGATTTATTAGATGAAAAACCGGGTCAAGCTGATGAAACAGAGTTAGGTATTACTTATGATCAATTAGATGATTATTTAGAAGGTAAAGCAGTTCCAGCTGACGTTGCAGAGAAAATTGAAAAACGTTACACAGTAAGTGAGCATAAAAGACAAGTACCAGCGTCAATGTTTGATGATTGGTGGAAATAGAACATAAAAAAGAAGCTAATCTTTTAGCTTCTTTTTTTATGTTAGCGATATACCCCTACTCTTTTCTCCAATAAATCTTGCAAGCAATCTTCATGTTGTTTACAAAATAACGGTGGCATGTCGTCTAACGGGAAAAACTTCAAATCTAACGTTTCATCACCATCTACTTTTTTGTCGCCTCCAACTATTGAGCATGAAAAACACATCACAATTGACTGTGCCTTATCTCCATTTGGATATGATTGAAAATATTTTGTATACACTCCAATAAGCTCATTTATTTCTACATCATACCCGGTTTCTTCTTTTATTTCTCGAATCGCAGTTTCCGCAGCCGATTCTCCTATCTCCATTGCGCCACCTGGAAATCCCCAAGCGTTAAAGTCTCCTCTTTTTTGCAATAATACTTCTCCCTCTTTATTAAATACACAACCACCGGCAAAATTTAAGAAAACATAATCATGCCCTACTTTTTCACGTAATTCTTTTATATAGTTGGCCATTCTCTTTCCCCTTTTCATACTTCTATCGCTATTTCTTATCTTTTTCAAGCAACTCAATAATTCGATCTAGCTTCTGGTTCATATTAATTACATAGTGTTTCTTTGCAGCGCTGCTTTGTAATACTCTTCTAATAAACAAAGTAAATGATATGAAAAACAAAACGATAAGTCTGATTACTAAACAAGTATATATCAATGTAAATATATTACTTTCGAACAAGTTCATTCAGCATTCACATCTTCTCCTTTTTATTTTATCACATAATTAACAATTTTTTAAATTAAACAACAAATATAAAAAGAGCATCTTTTACAGATGCTCTTTCTCATTACTTAATACGTAAATGTAATTGTCGCTAATGAATAACCGGCCATTGCACTATATGGTGCTACTTGATAAGACACACGCTTTGCACCTTTTGGCCAATTTATTTCATTTAATACTTTCTTTATATCTTGCATCGCTCCATCCATGGACTGCTTATATCGTACTTCTACTTTTTCTGGTTTGGCTGCAAACTGTTGCTGTAACTTTTTCTTAAATTCATTATAATTTTCTGCTCCGTATTCCGCAGATAAGTATTGTAAATTTGTTTCTTTTAACATTTGCTCATATACGACAGTTTTTGAGCTACCAGCTTTTATTTTATTTGTTAATTCACCAAAATAACTTGTAGTTGCTGCTGGGTATTTACTACGATCCCAGTCGTGATCTTTACTTAACTGTTCGTCAGACATATTAAAATATGAGTAAGTTACACGCCCTGCTTTATCTGGTACTGGATCATCAAATGTAGTATCTAGGTGATACCATTTGTTTTCAATGTTTACTAAATTCCACGCGTGAGCTTGTCCGTTTCCTGTGCCTGTTACAATATGATTTTGAATACCTGCCTCTTTTAACAACTCATACGTTAATAGTGTATATCCTTGGCAAACGGCAGAACGATTCGCTAATGCTTCATATGCCGTATACGCTTGATAAGACGTATCATAAGACACATGCTTAACAACGTAATCGTGAATAGCTTTTACTTTCTCATGCTCATCCATCCCTGGTTTTACAATTGATCCAACAATTGCTTTCGCCTGAGCTTTTACATATTGAGTTTGTTCTTTTGATTCACGGTATTTTACTTGCAGTGTAAACGTATAGTCCCCTGGCATTCCTTTAATAGAATATCTAGTAGACGCTACATTATATTTTACATACTCATCAGCATCTACAATTTTATTAAACTCACCATACAATTGATCCATAATATTTCTAGCATTTCTATCTTTTGTTTTATATGTGATTGTAATATTTTCTTCTCGATTATCAATCTGTTTTTTTAATTCTTTTCTGAAATCATCTAATAACTTTACATCTGATTGTGCTGTCACTGTAGTCGGATTTGTAGCTGCATAAGATACAGATGACGCTTGTAAGCCTCCCATTACTATAGTTGAACAAAGTGCGGCAGCTGTCACATACTTACTTGTCTTTCCCATCTTGTCACTCCTTATATTCTATAACTATACGAAAAAGTATCGTATAGTTTCAGAGTATACAATACTTTTTCGTATAGGTCATATGAGATTATGCATATTAACTAATTCACATAAAAAGGTTGTTCTTTTAAAAAGAACAACCTTTTTTCATTAGCAAGTTTGTAATACGCAGCATGTATTTTCAAAACGTCGATTTTTCAAATCTTCATTACTAATGCAGAAATATAGCATTCCTAGTTCTCCCCAAACCATATTACAATTTTTATGATCTGAATCAATTTGGAATAAAAGAGTCATTTGCTGCGGGTCTACTCCCATATATTCTCCTGTCTCATATAACACTTCTTCTTGTACAGAGAATGGCTCACCAAACATTTGATGGTTATCGTAGTTATCCGGAATTAGCTCTTCAAGTAATTGCAAGAAATGATCTGAATCAGCCTCATCTTCAATGAAAAGTTCTGGTAATTTGTATGTCAGTTCAAAAGTAATTGCACACTGGTTATATTTCGCTTGTATTTGATTTTCTCTTCGTAATTGCTCTACAGGAATATCATAATAAAGTACATGCCCAGCTTCTGTTAGGTTCACATTTTCTTCAAAATAATTTTCAATGCAAAAGAAATACAGCATCCCCGTTTTAGGAAGATTGTGATCCATACCAACATTTTGTATATCACTTAAGTTAAATTGCGCGATAAATTGTAGTGGATTTCCTTTATGCTTTGGATATTCAAATAAAGCTGGTAAATCTGGAAATCCCCCCATTTTCGAACTACCTATCGTAACAGTTTCCTGCTGCTTTGGCACAACTTTTATACAAGGAAATATAGTATTAATAAGTTCCTCTTTCAAGTGTGTTAGTTCATATTTATCAATTAATACTTCAATTTTTTTATTCATAAATTCTCCTTACATTTACATACTTATTTGTATCTTAGTACAAAGATTATACTTCATTCTTTACAAAATCAACAAGCCTCCAAAAAACGGGCTTATCCTTCGTACGCGAACAAGTTTAAATAAGCATACTATACATTGTTCCTACAAACACGATAATTCTTTAGTTCTTCCAGTACATTTTCCCCTCGTTCATTTTTAAATATAAGGAGGAATTCCACATGGGTTACGGATATAGTTGCTGTGGTTACGGATACGGTGGTGGCGGCGGTTGTGGTTACGGAGGTTTCGCTTTATTAATCGTTTTATTTATCCTTCTAATCATCATCGGAGCTAGTTGTTGGGGCGGCTTTGTAGGCTGCTAGTAAACTTAAAAACTATTGCAAAAAAAGCACGTACAATACGTGCTTTTTTGCCATTTCCAAATCTTTTATTCGAAAGGAAGTATGTTTAATGAAGATTGATGGTGTTTTTGAAGGAGGCGGTGTGCGCGGTATTGCGCATGTTGGGGCAATTTGCGCGTTAGCCGAAAAAGGTTATGAATGGGAACGTGTAGCTGGTACATCGGCTGGTTCGATTATTGCAGCGCTCCTAGCGGCAGGATATTCTTGTTCAGAGTTAAAAACGATTATAACTGATATTGATTATAATAAATTTATGAAAAGAACTTTTATTGATAGAATTCCTTTTATCGGTAAGGGACTAAGTGCATGGACTACTCTAGGTATATACTCTAATGTATTTATAGAAGAATGGATTGAAGAATTACTTCGGAAAAAAGGTGTTCATTTATTTACTGATTTACCAGATCTAAACAAACTCAAAATCATCGCCTCTGATATTAGTAATGGTAAAATGGTTGTCTTTCCTGACGACTTACCAAACTACGGATTTTTAAATTATCGCTTCTCTATTGCTAAAGCGGTAAGAATGAGTAGTACAATCCCCTTCTTCTTTGAACCCGTAAAATGGAGAACTCCAAAATGGAAGCAGCCTTGTTATATGGTTGATGGAGGAATTCTAAGTAATTATCCAATTTGGATCTTCGATTCACCTACCGCTCCTCGCTGGCCGACTTTCGGATTTCATTTTGTAAAGGATGAAATTCAAGCTGACCCTGCTCGCTATAACGAGCCTATTTCCATGTTCAAAGGACTATTTAAAACAATGATGCAAGCCCATGATTTACGTCATTTAGATAAGGAATCAAAAGCAAGAACCATTACAATTCCAACAGGAACGATTACAAGTACTAATTTTGAACTGACAAAGGAAGAAAAAGAATGGCTTTACAATTCTGGTTATAACTCTGCTAATAAATTTTTACAAGCTTGGAACTTTAGGCAATATATTGATGAATATAGAAAAGGGAATCAAGACCGAAAGACAAATCGATTTTTCCGTCAACTTGACTCATAATATTATTACTTTGCATATAAATACGAGAACGTTTAACAACCTAATAGTAAATAAGCCTAGTAATTTCTTATATTACTAGGCTTATTTACTTCCTATATAATCTCGTACATTGTTTAAGGATACGTTAACCCTTCGGCTTCTTCTGCAGTAATAACTATGTAACGATTTCCCGTTCTTAATCCTAACAGTTCTGCTTTTTCAATCGCCTCTTGCTTCGTCTCCGCATAAGCAGCTAAGTATTTATGTCCACCAATCATTTGGCAAATTACATATTGTTTCATGACTTTCTCCTCTTACTTTTTCATTAGTTGTGCAAGTTTTTTTATACCTATTTCAATTTCTTCTAACGTTGCATATGAATATGATAGGCGCAAAAATTGATTTGCACTTCTATCATACAAAGTACCTGGGTTTAATAAAACCTTTTCTCGCAGAGCTTTATCAAATAAACTACGATATGAAATGGGTACTTTTATATGTACCCATATATAAAACCCACCTGTTGGTTCATGCCAAGTTGCTATTTCACGAAGATATTTATCTAACATTAGTAACATAAAATCTCTTCGTTTTTTCAATTCACTTCTTACAAATCGTAAATGCTCATCATATAGACCATTTGTAAACCACTCTGCTGCAATTTGCTGGGATATAGAGCTTGAACCATAATCTGTTTGCATTTTTATGTCTGACAATCTTTGAATTACTGGCTCGGGTCCAACAATCCATCCAATTCTTAAACCTGGACTAATTACTTTGGACATGCTTCCAATATGTAATACGATTCCATTTTTATCATAGGCTTTTAAAGGTTTTGAACAAGGTGCATCAAACCATAAGTCTTGATACACTGCGTCCTCTATAATAGGTAATCCAATTTCATTACATACTTCCATTATTTCTTTTCGCCTCTTAGTATCCATACTAAAATTCGTCGGATTATGAAAAGACGGAATTGTATATAAAATAGAGGCATTAAATTGCTTCTTATATTTCTCAATAAATAATGGATGTAAGCCACTCTCATCCATTGGGATTCCAATTAAACGTATTCCTGCTGATTGAAAAACATTAAGTGAATATAAATAAGATGGTTTCTCTAATAAGATTGATGCCCCTTTCGAAAGAAGCCCCATAGAAATAAGTTGCAGCGCTTGAATTGCTCCCGAAACAATTAATATAGAGTCAGGAGATACATATACACCATGCCCCTTTAAGTATTCGGAAATCTTTTCCCTTAAATAAAGATTTCCTTTCGGCTCTTCATACCCAAGCGTCACATTTGACTTTAAAAGCTTATTCATAATTTCTTTCATCTTTGTCTCAGGTAAGAGACTCGGCGCGAGCTCACCTGTTCCTAACCGAATTACATGTGGATAAAATTCAGCTTGATTAATCTCTTGAATAGCTGGGAGATTCGGATAATGAACTCCTGTTTCTACATAAGACTGCCAATTAGGCGGGGGTGCGTAAGTTGAAGCATTCTCATTATTATTTACAACAATTGTTCCTTTCCTGCCATTCCCTTCAATATATCCCTTCGCAACTAGTTCATCGAAAGCCATTACAATTGTGCTTCGATTCACACCAAATGTATGGGCCAAATCTCTTTGTGAAGGTAATTTTGTTCCAACGGTCCATTCTCCATTAACGATCCTTTCTTTTATATACGTTTCTATTTGTTTATACAGCGGCGTCGCTAGAGACATATTCGGTTTCCAAACGAATCTTTCCATCATATCACCTTATATTCTTTTTGGTTGGTAACCTCCCCAACCATATGGATGGATACAAATTTTCATTTCTTCTATACAATATACACTATCATAATGAATTAAAATAGGAGGTAATATGATGAGTGAAGCAATTATTCATGGTATCATTCTTGCATTTGGACTTATCATTCCATTAGGTGTACAAAATGTTTTTGTCTTTAACCAAGGTGCAAGCCAACCAAACATTTGGAGGGCAGCCCCTGTAGTATTAACTGCCTCTATATGTGATACGTTACTCATATTGATTGCGGTGCAAGGTGTCTCCCTTGTACTCCTTACTTTTTCTTGGCTAACTAACTCGTTATATATAATTGGATTTTTCTTTCTCCTATATATGGGCTTTGTTATTTGGAGAAGTAACCCTTCCAACGATGTAAAACAAGAAAAAAGTATGCCCTTAAAAAAGCAAATCCTTTTCGCAGCATCAGTCTCATTATTAAATCCACATGCAATTTTAGACACAATCGGTGTAATTGGAACAAATTCTATTCAATACATAGGAAGTGAAAAATGGGCTTTCACACTTGCAACTATTATCGTTTCTTGGATTTGGTTTATAAGCTTAGCTTTAGCGGGGAAATTTCTAAAAAGACTAGACTCAACCGGAAAGGCAATCTTATTATTAAATAAATTTTCTGGTCTCATCATATGGGGTGTCGCGCTTTATATGTTAAAACAAGTTATTTATTCTTAATGAACGTAAGAGAATTGCATGTTACTGAAAACATCATGCAATTCTCTTATAAATTATGAAGTAGGTTCCGGTTTCTGTTTTACCGTCTTTTCATCTTTTGCTGGTTTAATCCAAATGATTGCTATAACAGCACCAATGGCAGCAAAAATACTTGTCAAATAAAACACTTCATGGTCCGCCCCTTTCATAAAAAAAGAATATAAAGGTGGTCCAGCTGCTACACCGATAAATCGCATTGAACTATAAAATGACGTAACCGTTCCCCTTTGCTCCTTTTCAATTCCTTGTGTAATGAGGGCATCTAAACATGGGAGTGCCATACCAATTCCTATCCCCATAATAACAAGACAAAGAAGTAGTAAATAAATCCCTTTTATAAATAAAGGAATGATGACTGATGCAGCTGCCATTAAAAAACCAATATAAATACACTTCTTCATAACATTTTGATTATCTCCAATTTTTTTACCGGCCATATATGAACTAAGTGACAGTACAAGTAACGGGATAGCAAGCACACACCCTTTCCATATACCATGAATGTCATACTTTGATTCCAGTATAGTCGACAAATAAAAGAGAATTCCGAATAAAATAAGCATAATAATTGCACCTAATGCAAAAATGGCAATTAACCATCTTCCCTTTTCTCGAAACGTAGAGATAATAGATTGAATAAACTCTTTTAGTGGTGGTACTTCCCCTTCTTGTTTTTTTGCCTTTACTAATACCAGCAATAAAACAATTGATACGACACATAAAACTGGAATCGCCCAAAATGGTAAGAACCATACAATGGCAGCAAGAGCAGATCCTAAAATAGGGCTCAGCACTTTTCCAAATGTATTGGATGTCTCAATGATTCCCAAACCTGTACTAACTTGTTTTTCATCTTTGTATAAATCACCAACACACGGTATAACAACCGGCATTGCACCAGCAGCACCAATACCTTGAATCGCTCTACCCATTAGTATCCAAATGTAGGGATTATCAACTTTCCAAGATACCCAACCAGTTATCGCTCCTCCTATAGCCGCAATCAGCAAACTCGGAACCATTACCATCTTTCGTCCCCATCTATCTGATAAATAACCAGCAATCGGTATAAGTAAAATGGCTACGATAGAGTAAATTGTAATAATCATGGATACTTGAAACGATGAAATATGTAATTTCTTTTCAATTGTCGGCAAGATTGGAATAAGCATTGAATTCCCTAATGTCATGACAAGTGGAACTGATGCAAGCGCAATTAAACAACAGTTTTCTTTTTTTAACATGTTGATTTCGGAACCTTTCATCATATATTTCTTACCATATAATAGCCCTGCTGGAACATAATTTTCATTCCACCAGGGCTATTACATCTTTAATACTTCCCATTCACAACAAAAGAAATTGGGTAAAATATAGTATTACTTCTATTCTTTGAATTCTGTTCGCTATATATCCATACCAATTAATTGAAAAAAAAAGAAAGGAAGAATCCTTCCTTTCTCCTATAACCTTCTACATTTAGCGAGTATATCCGCCACCAAGCTGTTGTTCTGCCATCGCTACTAGGCGTTTTGTGATTTCACCGCCTACAGAACCGTTTGCACGTGAAGAAGTATCAGCTCCCAGTTGTACACCGAACTCTTGTGCAATTTCATACTTCATTTGATCTAAAGCCGCTTGTGCTCCATGTGATGCTAATTGATTAGAATTACGATTTCTAGCCATTACCAATCACCTCCTTATTTATATATAAATTGTGTAAAATTCAAATTAAAATACATGGAAATTTTTGGTTATTATTTCACGATAAAAAAAGAGCCTCTAAACGAGACTCTCACATCATTTCACATTATGAAGTTACTACTTCTAAATTTCTACTTATTAATACTTTCATTTCTTCTTTTAATATCTCCTTTGAGTTATGTCCAAACCATTCTAAGGAAGCAAAAAGATTCGTATCCCTCACTTCCTGAATAATCTCATCATAATTTACAATACCTTCAAATAACGGAACCATACCAATACGACTTCCTGCTGCAGCATATACATTATTAGGTTCAAACACATGCAAATAATTCGCTGAAGATATATTCTTAAAATGGTAATGTAATGTCCACGGCTTTAATTGATGGAAACTGTCTATTGGATCTGCGCCAGACTCCCATATATGAAGAAAATCAAGATTTATTTTTAAATTCGGATGATTTACTTCTTCTAATAGTTCTATAGTAGCAGGCAATGTGTCCGTTAGTGTATTGGGATGTGTTTCTAACAGCACATACATATTGTGCTGAGCAAACACATCACAAATCTTATGTATTCGCTTCACATACTCTTTTCTCTCTTGTTCCGAGAAGTCCTCGCTCCCTTTTTGCCCAGCAAACGTGCGAATTTTATTCGTATTAAACCAATTAGCTAGTACTACAAGTTGTTCACTTTTCTCTATCGTTTTTTCAAAATCTGCTGATAATGATATATCTAAGTAATCACTTATCATCGTAATTTCTAAGTTTTTATCCTTTAGAAAATTCAATTCTCGTTCTGTCGTTTCACGTTCTTGCATGTACAAATTTTGTGCATGCGTCCCCCATAATTCAATTCCTTCAAAACCGTTTTCATATGCAAATTGAACAATGTCAGTAAATGAAATTAATTGATGACGAAATGAAATGGTACATAGCGAATATTTCATAGCATTAAACTCCCCTATCTTAAATTCAGTTAGCTTATTAAAGAGTTACGACAGACTGATTTGTTTTCATACCTTTCCATGATAGAAACTGTCTCTCTAATTCCTTCTTAATTTGCAGTTCAATTGCATTCATTTCATCCAGTTTTTCAATAATCGATACTAGCATACCTTTATTATTCGTCATTGCCATTTTAATTGCACGATACTGTACATTTGTAAATCCTTGTACAATATCCTCTACCCGATCACACCAATAATCAAATTCTTGCTCCGAATATTGCAACGTTTCACGGAAGTATGCAAAGGCATGCTCATAACTATATTTACGAATTGCAAGTACTGGTATTTGTTTTACTGCTGCTACAAGTCCAGAAAGCGTATACCCTTCTTCCTCATTTGCCATTTTTACAATTACATTTTTTAGTTCCATAGTCAGTTCATTGTCGTTCTTTTTGAATGTTTCTGTGAAATAACTAGCTACTGTTTCTTGCGTTGGCTCCCCAATTCTTTCTATATCAATGAAATACCCTCCACCAAATGGGTTATCTTGAACAGAGTGAAGTACTTTTTCTCTTTCCATATTCCCTTCCCAACGAAAATCAGGATCTAGCATGAACCACTCTTCTTCTTTCTCTGTTTTTGATATCATTAAATAATGCGGAAACGGTTTTTGATGAAATTTATTTTCCCTCTCTGGCAATAAAGACATATCAACCATTACAATGATATAACGATTTTCCGGCTTGTTTTCTACTAATTCTAAAAACATTTCTACATTGCTATCTTTATCTTTTGCATGATCATACCATTCGTTTACTTTAATACCGTACAATTTTTCAAACCAAAGTAAATAATGATCATGGTTAATGTTTTCAGAGTGATATGAAATAATTCCGCCTTCTGTTATATCAAAATCTCCATCCCATAGTCCAAAATAAAATGGACGAAAATCAATGTCGCTACGCCTTTTTATAATTTCACAAAAACAACTCACTAAACAGTGCACTTTAATTGAAGTCATACTCTCATCCACTTTCCTAAAGGTTAGTTATTCACATTTACTTCCTGTAACGGCTGTAACTCCTCCATAAAATCAAGCAAAGATCCTACAGTAAGAAATGCTTTTGGATCTACCTCATCCTCTGGAACGCATAGCTTTAAATCCATTTCTATGTATACAATAAGCTGTAACATCATTACCGAATCTATATATAAATCTTGATTTAAGCGCATCGTTTCTTCTAAATGCGTTACATTTTTCAGTTCCATTTTTTCTATCATAATTTTTAACACGGCATTCTTTAACGCTTCCCGTCTCATGTTGTAACCTCTCCCATCTCTAGTAACTTTCTACTTACTTTTCCCGTTTTATTTTTAGGAATTTCATTTACACTTTCAATTTCATGCGGAACTTTATAAGAAGGTAAGTGCTGAATACACCATTCTCTTATTTGCACTGGATCAACATGAGAGATCACTTTCGCTTTAACTATTTCGCCCATCACAGGATGTTTCCCTCGATATACAATTGCCTCTTGAACACCTTCCAATCGAAGCATTGTTTCTTCTACCTCTATAGGAAAGACTTTTAATCCTGAAACGTTAATTACATCATCCATACGCCCCATAAAATGAATGCCACGCTCAGATTTATACCCTAAATCTTTCGTGAAAATTTCCTTATCGTTCATTTTCACGACGATTTCTTCCGGTGCATTTTCATCTGAACCTATGCTTATACTCGCATGAGGTAGAGGGTTCCCTAAATCTAAATGGCTTGTCATATCATGACATATACTAATACAACCTGCTTCAGAACAACCATATTGCTGCATCATAAATGTTGTCATTTCTTTTAGTTTATAAAATAGTGCTTCTGGCAAAGGCGATCCGGATGTCATAATTTTATGAAACCGAAACGTTCCTAATGGAAAACTCCCCATAATGTGTAACATAAGTGGCACTGCATATATGATATGTTTTTCTGTATTACGAACTATATTTAATGCGAATTTAGGATTTTTGTTCGTAATGATTACAGGCTTGCTCCCCCTCTTAATTGCTGATAACGTACCACATATTAGTCCGTATGAATGTGAAACAGGAGCCATAACGATTGGCACTTCATCTACTCCACAGTTTAAAGCTTCATTATAAGCGGTAATTTCCGTATCAACTTCTGTCCATGCTCTACGAATCAATTTCGGTTCCCCTGTAGTTCCAGAACTATATTGCAATAAAGAAGGCTCTTCTAGTAAAAAGTTCCCTACTTCTAATTTTGTAAAATCCCCATATTCTCCATATAAAATTCCTACACAATTTGCACGCTTTGCCATTTCAATAGCTGTTTCTTTTGGCGTATCTTCATGTATAAGTAATACTGATGATTTCTTTTCTTTTAAGAAAAACACAAGCGTAATAATATCGAATGGATCTTTCAGACAAAGTGCAAATCTATTTCCTTCTGCTTTTTGAAATTGTTCCATTTCCGCATAAACTTGTAATCTCAATTCAAAATCACTTTTGCTATACTCTTGTTTATTAACGATTAGCATAATTTCCCCCTGTAACAACTGATTTTTGTTTCATAAGTTGTCTTACTCTATACAATGGATTTGGAACTTCATGAACAAGCGATTCCACATCCATATATAATCGACGTTTCGTTAATTGTTCAGCATAGAATGTAGGTGCATATAATTGAATATTTTCAAATCTACCTTTCAAATGTGGATATATTCTTAAATGATTTTCAATTTCTTCAACAACCATTATCCAAAAACGTTCTTCTTTCAATCCATATTCATCCGCAAGTACGAACGCTAATTCTCCTAAATTAAACAGGAAAAGTGCATCTAATACCATCTCTTGCAAACATTCGATGCGATCCATTTCAAAGAAATCATTCATTTTTCCATTCGCATATGTTCTATGCATTTTAGTAAAGTCGGGACATTTATCAACTTCTTTCAAATATGGACGATAAAACTCAAGCCCTTCATGAAAATCCTTTAACGCAATACGAACAGGCACCCCTTCTTTATGGACTAGAATCATATTTTGTCCATGTGATTCCAGTGCGATGCCATGCTCTACAACAAGATGTATAACTGGTATTATCGCTTTTTGAATAAGTAATTGTAGCCAATCCTTCATTCCATATTTGTTCAACCATGCATCAATAATTGGTGTACCATCTTTCTCTTTAGCGTATAAACCATTAAAAGGAATTGCGTCCTCTTGTGCATCTAAATACTTGTGAACGCTTTCGCGCCAAATACATCCTAATGAACCATATATAGCTTTCTTATTCGTGTCATACGTTACACTGGAAAACTCCTTTAACAAGATTAAACGTGCTTCATCGCTTAAATAGGCGTCATTACTTACAACATCACTTAACCAATTTGATATTGCTGGTGCACTCACAACAGAATACGGTTTCAACGTACGGAGTGTTGAAGTGTTGAGTAAATTCATCGATAATTTAACGTACGGTTTCTTTGGATTCGTAATATTTCTTACCGTTCTCATTGACTGTTGTGCGCAATACTCATCCTCTGATGTTCCTAAATAAATAATAAATTTACCCTGTATATGATCCGCATAATTTGAAATGATGAAATTCTCCCACTGCCAAGGATGAACAGGTATAAACACGTACTGTTTTGGATTACATCCCCGATTACAAATTCGCTCCATAAACTCTTCTAATTTACGCTCACCAATCTCCTCTATTAAAATTTCGTCATAAATTACTTCATTCTCATACCCTACACTGGAGTATTTTTTATGCGCTGCAATCCATATGAGTTTTATTGGCTGCATAAATTCATATCCATATTGAAAATTGTCACGATATTGAAATCCAATACGAGCTTTATAACTAGGGTGATATGGATGGCCGTCTATTAAATGGCTTTCAAACTCATCGTAAGATTTTTGATTGTATTCTTTCTTATTATTTCTTTCATATTGTGCAATCGTGTCTTTAAATATTGTTTGTTCTAATTCGTGCATAAAAGAATCTAATTTGGCTTGTTCTACACTAGCAACTCGAAAAACTTCTTCTAGAAATTGCGAGACAGATTGTATTTCTTGCTGTTCATCTTGGACTCTTACTATTAATGAGTCTAAAGAAATACGTCCAAATGTCATCCGTTCCCTGCCATAGCATTTGTACGTGACACTTTTGTCTTCTTCATCAAGTCCTTGTATTATAAAAAGAATTTGTTCTTCTTTTTCTATGCGAACCGGTGTAATAATCCCCTCATAAATTAACGATTCTACTAATTGACGTAGCACTCTTCTTCGTACTGAAATGTAATCTTCTGATTCGAGCGCCTTCAATACTTTCGTATGATACATGTCCACTCTCATAAAACCCTCCACCTCATGACAAAATACCATTATTTGTATTACGTGAAATTTTAACGCTATTTATGAACGAACAGCCACTTCTCTAACGAGCGGATTATGTACTTGCACATAAATTGCTTGCTCTAATGGATTACTTAACTCATCGACATCGAAAAATCTCGTTAGTAAATTTGCTTTACACGCTAACTTATCTTCGTCCAATAATTCTCTTAAAAATGTTGAAGGTTCCCGGTTATACGGAAGGAATGATTCAAGTACAGACCTTAATTCCGAGAGAAGAATTTCCTCCTTAATTAATCCTGCTGTGCCAAAACCATTAATGAGGCCAAACATATGATTGAAAATTAAGTAGTAACGAAATCTCTCATCCACAATATAGTCGTCATATAAATTTCCAGTACGTTCTCCAATACCAGCTAATTCATTATTAAGCATCTCTTTCATTGAATTACAGAAATAAAATCCTTGATTATCACGGAAATAATATTTGACCGGATAACCATCTTTTAGCTGAACAACGCTATTTTGCTGATGAGCTTCTAATGCAACACCATACTGTAAATACATCCATACCATTGGCTTTAAAGAAATATTCATATATCTTCTAAACCACTCTAAGCTTACTTCTTCACAGCTTTTACTTTCTAAATCTGCTAGGCGATGAATAATATTCGATAACCGCGTACGCTCCCCAGGTATAGCATCTTGAACTAGCCCAGCAATTAATGTTGCGTCGTTTGCATGTTCACTATAAAAAGGGTTCTCGCGAATAATGACTTCAAATCCAGATTCTTGTGTTCCATAATTTAATGTAATATAAGCTGGATCACAAATAAAATCAAAGCCTGGAAATCTTTCTCGTACTTCACCAATAGCCGTATTTAACATTTCCTTCCCTTCAAGACCACTCTCAAGTTCTTTCAGTTTATTAATACGCATTGAATTCGTTACTTTCACCGGAAATGAAAACTTAAGCATATACTTCGAATCGGGATGATACAGCGTCCTTAGTGATGATGTTGCCATAAAATACTTACCTACAGGTCCAATATACTCAAGCAATTCTTGAACTATCCAATCCTGTACGTAAGCTTGATGCAAGAGCCATTCTGCCTGAAGCGGATGAATTGGAATTAATGCATATTGATCTTCCTTACAGTACTTCGCTATAAATTCCTTACTAACCATCTCATCATTACTTAATTCTTCTTTTATAATCGTTGTTGTAGAAGCTGATAATAATGATTTTTCATTTACTATACTTTTATGTGCCCGAAAATAATGAAGCTGACATTCTCCTTTTAATTCTGGAGAATACATTTCACTTTTCCAATCCAATATCCCCTGTCTACTCTTTGGTGTAGGATGAGTTAAATGCCCAAATAATAAAGACTGCTCCGCTTCTATAAAAGTTGTATTGAAACCGTATAATGCGGATGTATCTTCTATTCTCTCTTTTATAAATTCCTCAATATTTTGACAACTACGAATGACTCGAAGCATAAGTTCCGCAGGATTCGTTCCTTCTCCGTAGTTGATAGACATCTCTTTTATTAAAAATGTAATAACTGTAACGTAATCTGCTTTAATAACAGAATTACTATCTCCAATTTGATAATAAAATTTTTCTCCAAACAAATGGCGATCTGTTGATGATTTATATATAACTTCTCCATACAAAGTAACGTTCTGTGCCGATAGCCGACAACATAAATATGTGGGGACTGTATCTCTATTCAACGTATTACTGAAGATACTCTTCATTCTTTCATCCTCTGTAATCCATTCTCCACTCCCTGTTTCTCTTAAATAACAGTTTAAAAAGCTTTGTAATGTTGCATGTTCTGCGATTTGTTTCGCATGCTGCATGTTGGTCCTCCTCTTTATATTAAAGCTATCGAAATTTTATATAATAAACGATAATTGAATGTCGTTATCAATTATGATTCTAATTGATAATGATATTCAA
>NZ_QPEL01000078.1:0-52906 GCF_008368965.1 Bacillus sp. AY2-1
ATGTTAAACCTACTCCAATTACCGCCATACCAGCTAGAATACCTATTATTTTAAATAGTGTTTTCATCGCGCTTGTTTCCTCCCAAATATCTCTGTTCTTACTACCTAATTACTTCTTATATAAAAACTGTTCCTTCATTCAAAATATCGCATCCCATCCCCTATCATATTATTTATATATACTTCCTCCTATTGTATTTCTTTTTCTTTAAAATTGAAAGATTATTCTGTTAAATAATGAAAATATTCTACAAATTTTCCCTTTATATTTATAAAGAAACAAAAAACAACGAGCGCGATAAATAACACTCGTTGTTTTTACTTTATGCACGATTTTCTTTTAACCACTTCGTAATAGCATCTAACCTCGAAACATCAAAACGTCTTTCTTCACAAACATTTAAACTGTTTAAATTCTTTACAATTTCTATTTCATTCGATTTTACACTTTTCGCCTCAATTAATTTACAATACCCATCTGTAACAGAATTTAAATTTTCATAATAACACTGAAACGATTTTGATATATGTAAATGTTTTTCAAAGTTTCTCCTTCTTTTCGTTTCATCAGATACTTTCCGCTTTCTAAGTTCTTCATCGTTCGTATATAAATAAAAATATTGATCCGGAAAACCAATTTCCCTATTTATCATCTTTTCTTTATAAAAATTTTCTATTACAGATAATGGCTGATTAAATAGATCAAAATGAAAACACCAATTATAACTAAGTGGCTGATATATATCGCCATCGAGTATTACTAATTCATATTGCTCTGACTTCTGAACAGCTATATTCCAGCGCTCAACTTGTTTTTCAAAATACCATGTTCTATGTTCATTTTTTGGCCTTTCAAATAAAGAATTCACTTCAGGTATTATATAAGCACCATAATTCTTTTCTAATTCACGGCACGTGGTACTTTTACCAACAGCGCTTGCTCCCTCAAATGCTATTATCCCCATAGTTTCTCCCCCTTTCATTAACTAAAACTTCGTTGTTTCACTTTTCTTCCCCATAACTTTCTCCATAAAACAATTGAAGCAATAGCGAGCATGATTGTTGTAATGATACTACCTTCAATTCCGAACGAACCTCCATGAAGGAATTCGGGGCCATTTGTTGTAGGTTTAAATAGCGGCGTTGAATATATGGTCATCCCGCTAACTGCAAAACCGTAGACGTTATATTGTGCCCAATTCCAAATGGAATGCCATGCGCAAATCCCCCACAGACTACTGTCTTTTAAAACGTAAACAGCTGCAAATACACCAACTAATATTATATTCGATATTGAAAGAATTGTAATACCTGGATTAAGTAAATGAAGAAAACCAAATAAGAAAGACGTCACAACAATCCCAACCCATATACGACTTCTAACAGAAAGAACCGGGAATAACCAACCTCGTACAATAATTTCTTCCGTTGCCCCTTGTATTAAAAATGCAACTAAAGAACCTACAATACCCAACATAGCGGTTACTGTAATTTGTTGCATTTGTAGTGTCACAACTCCTGCCAATAGGAGTAAAATTACTGGTATTGAAATGAAAACAAATCCTATTAATGCACCTCTCAAATATTTTCTTATCCATTGATTTCTCCAAAAACCAATGGATGAAAATGATCTTTTCTCTACAAATCTAATCCATAAAAACACAAAAAATATTGCGCCGCCAAACGTTAATATCATCTCAATGTCGTTATAAATCGCCTTCATAAAAGTTGTTTCTGCTTTCGGTAAAATCAGCATAAACAACATAAATAACTCACCTAAAGTTAAAAATATAATCGCGAGTATGACAGCAAAAACAGGATGAACTTTTCTTCTTCCTTCTTTTACTGCTTCAATTATTTTAAATTGTTTATTTTGCAATATTCTATCCTCCTAATTATGTTACTCATTAGCAATATTAAAATAATATTTAGCCTTTTATTTAAACTTATTTTTTCATATAAATTATTTTTGTTTGGAATAAATCCAAATTAGGAATAATATATAAATAAAAGAGGTGCCTTTGTGCCTTTACTATTATCACCCAGTTTACTCAGTGGTATTACCAGCACTTGCTATTTCCCACCATTTGTTGTAAGATAGTAATTAAGGTCAATTTAACACTATATTTTCTTTGCATATTATCAAGTATCAATCAGGAACATTTTGTACTCCTTATGGGTTTTTGATAATATGTGAACTTTTATTTTCATTCAAATAAGGCCGATCATATTGTAATTTTTCTACTTTTAGGAGGCATTACCATGACATTAACAGGTAAAGTAAAATGGTTTAACAGCGAAAAAGGTTTCGGTTTCATCGAAGTTGCAGACGGTAACGACGTATTCGTTCACTTCTCAGCTATCACTGGCGACGGCTTCAAGTCTCTTGACGAAGGTCAAGAAGTTAGCTTCGAAGTTGAAGAAGGTAACCGCGGACCTCAAGCTAAAAACGTTGTAAAGCTATAATTCAAACAATAAAAAGGTTGTTACCAGCAAGGTTAACAACCTTTTTAATATATAACTAAAATTTTTTACATAAAAGGAGTGGTTACATGTATCGCAATCGAAAGAACGATGTAGCAGAAGTACCACCAGAACAAACCCCTGTTTGGGAATGTGAAGCAGAGGATTGTTTAGGATGGATGAGAAAGAACTTTTCATTTGAAGAAGAGCCTAAATGCCCTTTATGTAAAAGTAGCATGAAAAGCGGAGAACGTTTATTACCTAAATTAGGTTAATTTATAATAAAAAAAACCTCTTTTAATTAAGAGGTTTTTTTATTATAAATTTATGTCCTCCACATCAGTTCGCACTATAGAATACAATAATGCATTGTGTTGCTTATTTCCTTGATGAATATATCCGCGCAATAAACCTTCCTTTTGAAAGCCAATTTTAGATAACATTCTACAAGAAGTAAGATTTTCAGGATATGTAATAGCTCCAATTCTAAACAAACCTAAATCTTTAAATCCATAATCAATAATTTCTCGAGCTGCTTCTGAAGCATAACCATTTCCCCAATAACGAGGATGCAGGTCATATCCAATCTCAGATCGTTTACTCCATAATTGTAAATTGTTTAGTCCAATTGTTCCTATTAAAACGTTCGTTTCTTTTAACACAATTCCCCATCGTATTGCCTTTTTCTCAAAGTAATTTTTTGAAAAAGATTCGATCATACGTGAAGCTTGTCCAAACTCCGTAAAAGAATTCATACCGTAATAACACGTTACTTCATCCAATGAAAAGATTTCATATATTTTTTGACAATAAGATTGTTCTATTTCAACTAAACGTAAGCGTTCTGTTTCTAATATAGGAAATGTCATAGGATCACTCCTTTCTCTCTACTCATTCATTATATCAGAAAAAATATTTATAATTAGTAAAGTCCTTATTGTTCCATAAATCAAACATTTCTAATGACGCATTCCCTCTTTATTCTATATACACGAATTAGATACCTCTAATTGCGACTCAATCACCACTCTATAATTTCCATAAATCAATTTTAAATTATCAAGAACTGTAAAGAAATTGTTTTTTATTTTCTCCTTCTAAACAAACGCCCTATTCCATACATTTATGGTAAAATATAGTTAATATATTATTTTATTGTGGAGGTGTAAATTTCCTATGTATATATTCATCGGCTTATCCCTCTTACTCATATTACTTATTTTTTTATTCGCAAAAAAATTCACACCAAACTCATTCATGATGACTAGCTTTAAAGGCAATAGCTTTAAGACATTTTCAATCGGTATTTTAATCGCTGCCATACTCTCACTTTCATATGGAACTTATCATGTAGTAACATTTCAACCTAGTTATTTAGATATTAAATTTAAAAATCAAAACTACACTATTTTCGGTAATGTAGGCGAATTCGGTTATTTCTCCGAAGAATTATTAAAAAAAGATACAGAAGTTCAACTATATTTCGTCTCTTGGAAAACAAGGCAGTTAAAAAATCCGGTAATACTTATAGAATATCCTTCAGGAAAACAAGAAACATGGGAGCCAAATATCGTATCAATACCGATAAATAAGTTACAAGAAAAACATGATATAAAAGATATTTATCAACTATCACCGTATTCATTTAAAGAGTCTGGAGAAATAACATTAACAATAAAAGAAAACAATGTAAAAAACAATAAAATTTCCATTCAAATAAAATAAATAAAAACTGTTCCTCCATTTTGCTGAAGGGACAGTTTTTATTTATTCTACAATATTATTTATGTAATGTAGCCATTATTTCATTGGCTATATTCTTTCCATTTCCAATACATGCACCAATTCCGACACCGTAATATGAGGCACCAGCTACATATACATTTGGATAAAGATTCTTCATTTTTTCTTGCAATGCTTGAACCGCTTGATTATGTTCTAAATGATATTTCGGCATTAAATCTTTCCAATTTGTAACTTCGACTACTTCTGGTTCACCTTTAATTCCGAGACTCTTTTCAATATCATATAAAGCAACTCGTACTAATTCTTCTTCACTATAATTTTTGATTGTTTCATATACCGGATTGGTACTCTTATAAAACATTCTTACTAATAATTTTTGTTTACCCGATGTATGTTTCCACTTTCGACTTGTCCATGTACAAGCATCACAATGTAAATCACTGTTTTCCGTTACAATAAACCCTGTACCGTCAGCTGGTAGTTGTTCATCTAGTATGTCAAATCCTAAGTAAATACTTATAAGAGATGAGTTTTTAAATGTATTAAACTGCTCATTTAACTCATTAGACTGTAATAAAGTTTGTGCAATATCATGTGGAACTGCTAAAACAACATAATCAGCTTGTATTGTTTCATGATTTGAAAAAGAAATCTCATATCGATCTTCTTGTTTACTTACAGCCGTCGTTATAGCACCTTTTTTTACGACAGTTTCAGTCAGCACTTCTTCTAAGCGATTAATTATCGTAGATAGTCCACCTTTAAATGATACGAATTTTTTATTTCCTGCTGATTGAAATTGTTTTTTATTCTCTTCAAAACCTTTAATAATACTTCCATACTTATTTTTATAATCCAGTAAATACGGTAATGTAGATGCCATTGTAAGCTCATTCAATTTACCAGAATATACGCCTGAAAGCACAGGAGCAATTTGTCTTTCCACTAACTCTTTCCCTAAGAAACTTTCTAAAAATAGAGCAAGTGATGTATCTTTCGTAAACTCTTTATTTTTCGTTATGAAATCTTTTAAAGCTACGATTTTCCCTTTCGTTGAAACTAGCGTACTGCTAAACAACGACCGGGCGCTCATCGGTATCCCAAATATAGTATCAGAAGGAATCGGATGTAACATGTTTTCAGAATATATGTAAGAAATACCCGTTTCATTATATACCATTTCATCTTCTAAATTTAAATCTTTTACAAGTGGCATAACATGTTCATTACGAGCAACGATTGAATCCGCTCCTGACTCCATAATGAAATCCTTTTCTTCCACACTATGGATTTTACCACCTAAATACTCTTCTTTCTCAATAAGAATTAAATTTAAATCGATATTATAATCCTTTTTTAATTTTTCTAAATAAAACATAGTAGAAAGTCCCGTTATACCTCCACCGATAACAACAACTGTTTTCATATGTGCTGCGCTCCTAACCGATACAATTAATAATTCCTTTTTATTATAACCAAAAGTCCTTATATTCGACTAGCAAGTTGCGCATTCTGTAAGAAATTAGACAATATATTTGAATATATTTTCAAATTACCTAATAAAAAAGAACTATAACATATACAAACCACGTCATAGTTCTCTTTATTTTAAAAACATAAAGTAATTGATTAATTTGTCTAGTTCTTGACTCAATGCCAATACTTTTTCATGTTGAATTCCATAATCCGATACTAAATATAAAAGTTCTTCTTTTTTTATTTCAATTACTTTTTCTAATTTCGCTAGTTCCATGTCGTTTTACATCTCTCCAAAAATAAAATGTATGTATTTCAGTATAGCCTACTTACATAATTAGTAAAAGTAAAATACGCATGTAAAATCTTACAAATTTGAAAAAATAATATACTACTAACAAAAAAGAAACTAGATTAAGCTCCCTCTTACAGATTATTGACGTTCATTAAGAATTAATAACATACCGGAATTTTTCTAATGTTATATCTTTATAATCTGGAGCTCTCTTTATATGATTAAAATAACTATATGAGAATTTAAATACATGACCAAAATCCCAATCGAATTCACTATAGTCTTTTATCCAAAATATATTTTCAGTTGGTAAAATATTTGCACGTTTAGATTGAATTAAAGGTAATCGATCTATAGGTGAGTGTAAAGTTATTCCCGTATTCAGCTTGAGCTTTTGGCTAGCTCGTAGTACGTATACTAGTTTTAAAAGCGGGCGTATCCCTCGTTGAAATATATCTATATGCCCTAAATCGTACATTATATTAATTGCGTGGGAGTAAGTAAGCAAATGCCCAATTAAATCATGATGCGATTCCGCTCGATAAATACTATTAAATTTCGATAACTCATTTAAAATGAACTGAGATACTTGTGTTGGATTACTCAATTCACTTTTTATCTCATCTTCAAAACTTAATTGTTTTACTTCTTTCGTCGTATAACCAATCCACGATCTACCTGGAATTGTTTTTCGAAATGATAAAATAAGAGTAGTAATCCCTTCAATTGCTTGATTATCGCCCCATTTTTGTAGCTCTTTCATAGCCAATAAACTTAATGACGCATAAATGACGTTATGCCCCACCCAATGAAGTTCATCAATCGTTTGTTCTAAAGATTTTATAATCATATTCTCCGCAATTTGAAAATCTATTTCTTTTTTATCATCAATCATCTCACCAATTTTTTTCTTGTTCAGCATCATCCTTGTTTGCGAATACATATTACGAGCTGTTTCTTCATCAATATTATTATCTTTCATAAAAAAATAACTAGCAATTGCAGCTGCTCCAAAATGCGCATGCCAAATATCATTTGTTTCTTTTTTGCATTGAGAAATAATTGAAAGGCCGCCTTTTAAAATACTTTTGTTTTCCATTTTCTATCTCCCCTAATAAAGTGAAACTTTAATCAGCCCTTACCAATCGGGCATTTATGGGCAGTTAATCCCCCACCTAACTTCTTTGCTTTCGCTGAATTTTGAGGGAGGTCTTACTGCCCGTTAATGCGGGATAAAAACCACTATATTTTCACCCTAAAGATGGTGTCAGTACAAATAAAATGTGATTCGATTCATCACTTTTATTCAAAAATCGATGCTTCACATTCGGTGGAATACGTACAACATCGCCTTCTTCTAAAAAATATTCTTTTCCCTCCAATTCCACATACACTTCCCCTTTCATAACAACAGCAATCTCTTCCTTATCTTCATGGGAATAATGGCTTTCTGTTGTGTTTGCTTGTTTATTTAAATCCATCATTAGCATTTCAATACGTGCTTTCATAAAATCAGGTGTTAATACATCATATACAATGTGATTATTGTTTTCCCGATATACTTTTTTTCGATCTTTTTTCTTAGAAATGAGCGAATCTGTATCAATTTCGTTAATAAAAAGTGTAAACAGCGGTACATTTAATGCTTTTGCAATTAATTCCAAAACATTTAAAGAAGGATTAGCATGCCCTCTTTCAATTTGGCTAATTAACGATGTACTAATCCCTGCATAATCAGCGAATTCACGAATTGTCATGTTATTTTTCTTACGGTAACTTAATACCGTTTGTCCAAGCCTATCATGTATCATAGTAAAAATTCCTTTCGTCCATCATAATGCATGTTTCGTTGTCTTTGTGCTGACATACTAAACAAAGGCAAATAACCCTTCCCTATTATCTCCGGGACTTATATACTTACTTTTGTACATTATATCGTATTAAGTTTATTATAATAAACATTCTATCGGAGGGACAAACTTTGAAATCACCTATTCTTTCATATTGCATCTTATTTTTTGGTGTATTCGCCTTATCAACTTCTGCAATTTTTGTAAAATTGGCAGATGCTCCTGCTACAATCATTGCTTTTTACCGATTATTCTTTGCCACACTGATTCTGTTACCGTTATTACTATTTAATAAAAATAGTCGAAATGAGCTAAAAACTTTAACGAAAAAACAATGGGGATTCGGATCCATATCTGGACTATTTTTAGCTGCACATTATGTACTTTGGTTTGAATCATTACAATATACTTCTGTAGCAAGCTCTACAGTTATCGTAACGCTACAACCTTTGTTCTCAATGATTGGTGTTTATTTTTTATTTAAGGAGAGATTTACGAAAGGAGCGGTTATTGGTTGCCTCATCGCTATTTCAGGTAGTATCGTTATTGGCTGGCAAGATTTCCAAATTAGTGGCGCAGCTTTATATGGAGATATTTTAGCATTTATCGCTGCCGGTATCATTACTGCTTATTTTTTCATTAGCCAACACGTTCGTAAAGATTTGGCACTTATACCATATTCGGTAATTAGTTATGGAAGTAGTGCTGGCTTTCTTGGCATATTTGCTTTCACGCAACAAGAATCTTTCATCCATTATTCTACACAAACTTGGTTGTGCTTTATTGGATTAGCTTTCATTGCTACAATTTTAGGACAAACCATTTTTAATTGGTTATTAAAATGGATAAGTGCTACTGTAATTTCAATGAGTATTTTAGGTGAAACAATTGGCACTTGTATACTAGCGTACTTTATATTACATGAGACCATTTCTTTACAACAAGGACTAGGAATTACCGTTATTTTTATTGGTTTAGTATTATTTTTAATACAGCCAAATTCTAATAAAAAAGCATGACAGTATACTGTCATGCTTTTAACTATTAATTATGTACAATTAAACCATCCGGTCTAAAACGACTCATCATAATTTCATTAATAAACTTTCCGTGAGCTTTCAAATTCCCTATCTTTACTCCCTCTTCTACAAATCCAAATTTTTCATATAAAGCTTTTGCTTTTGGATTCGTTTCTAACACACCTAGTTCTACTCTCTCTAACATTAACCAATTATCAGCCAGATCAAGCATCTTCGTAAGAAGTGCTTTCCCAATTCCTTTATTATGATATTCACTATCAACCCCAATGAATAAATCGCCTGAATGAGATCTTCGTCCCGGACTTTGTGTTAAACCTACAAACCCAACAATTTCTCCATCATATTCTGCAACAAATTCAAATTGATTTGGTGCTAAATTTCGAATTCTATTTTCCATAGCGTCTACACGCATGCTAGGTAAGAAAACCATATACGGTAAAACGTCATCTTGTATACATATACGATGAATTGCTCTAGCATCTTGTATTTCTACTGCTCTAACGTTGATCCCCATCTTTCTCTCCTCCATATAAATAACAATATATTTGTGTGTATTCTAGAAACGTTCATGAATGACCTTCTCATCCGTATTTCTTTATGTCATTTTCACATAATTAGTTCGATATAATACTTAATTTCCTAAAAGATTAACAACTATATGGATATGGTTAACTTTTCACCTTGTTATATAAATTAAGCGAATTTTCAATCAGAATACCATTTAGTTTCATGCCGACTATATCACAATTTTCTATTTCAATATTTTTCAGATTACTATTACTTATGGTGCCACCTTCCAAATCACATTTATCGAATACAATAGGTTCCTTCTCATCTCCGAGACTTGTATTTTTAAATTGCACTCCACCTAAAGTCACCAAATTAAATTTACTGCCAGAAAGATTTAAATCTGCATATGATGACCTTCTAAAATTTATATTTCTAAACTTTGATTGACTTACATTACAATTACTCATATTCGTATTCATTATATTGCTACCAACAAATGAACTGTTTTTTAAATTCACTTGATAATACTCTGTATTTGCTAAATTACAGTTTTCGTATTGACTATTTTTCATATCTTTATTTGTAACTACACTCTCTTTGTTTGAGCTTGTTTTTATTCTTTTCACGTAACAATACTCATCTTCCGATTCAAAAATCATTTGGTAACCTATCTTTTTATAAAAGTGATGATTGTTAATTTGTCTACTAGATGTTTCGAGATCCCAAATCTTTATGTTCGGATATTCCTTTTCTATTAATTTCATAACATGTGATCCAATTCCTTTTCCTTGATAAACAGGATCTACAAAAATACGATCAATTCGACCGTACGACTTACCAGAAATCGTAACTATTATCCCTCCGATTATTTCTTTATCCATGACAACTTTGAAAGAATCCAATTCTTCAATGGAATATTCCATCATTTCAACTGAAGAATATCCTGGCGGTTGAATGTTATAATCAATGACATTATCTTGGCCGTATAGCCATTGTTTTGCTTCTGCATCAAATGTTCTTTTCATTATTTCTGTTAATTTCTCAGCATCTAAAATTGTAGCTTTTTCTATAGATATCATTGTTGTTTTCCCTTTCATTATTACAAACCAACAACTATTGTGAATTCCATAATTATCAATTCACTTTTATTTTTAATGCTTTTCCCATTATTATATATGGAACATCATTTTTACTTGGATGAAATGGCTCTAATACATTTACCCAATCTAATCTTTCATATAACGAACGTGCTTTTTCATTGTTTATTTGTGTTGTTAAAACACTTGTTCTATTTGAAAGCCCTTCTAGTAATTTATTATGTAATTTTGTTCCAAGACCTTCATTTTGGTATTGTGGGTGAACTGCTAACTCTACAAATTCAAAACAATCTTGTAACCATTCGTCTACTTGCTCTAGATGTAACGCTTCTCTCATTAATTGATTATAGTACTGTCCCTCCATTGAGCGATAACCATAAGTAAAGCCAACTACTTCATTTTCATCATTTATTGCTACTATACCTTTAAAACCTGTATATTCTATATGCCTATTCATTCGCTCGATCATTTCATTGAAATTTGTTTTCTCAAATATTTTACAATACAATTTTGCCATATTCCCAATTAAGATTTCATCTTTTTCAATGCTTAAGAATTTCACTTTATTCCCCCCTATTAAAACATTTATATCCTTAAATTTTTAAAAACAAAGAAAATTAATACTAATCACTCTCTTTACTATCAAACTACAAATCACCCTATATTTTCCACAATTACTTAGTATTAATGAATAAAAGAAGAGACCATGTAATATCAACATGTTCTCTTCTTTTATTCATTTTCAATTTTATCCCGCTATTTGCCGGACAGTAAGACCCCCACCTCAAAATTCAGCAAAAGTAAAGAAGTTAAGTGGGGCCCTGCTGCCCGTGAACGCCCGATTGGTGAGGGCTGAACCCCCCACTGATTAAAGTTTCACTTTATATAATTAAAAATTAGATATTACTTAAGCCACTCGTTGCAAGTATTACTTAACTGCTGTAAATCTTCTATAAATTGACTCGCATCATATCCATCACAAACCGAATGATGTACTTGCAATGAAACTGGTAGCATAACCTTATTTCCTTCGTTAAAATATTTCCCACAAGTTATAATTGGCAATAGAAATTTTTCATCATTATTAATATTAAGATTAAATCCAGTAAAACTAGTCCAAGGTATGCTAGAAATCGGAAATACATTAGGCAGAATATTTTCTTTCGTGAAAAGACCATGAACATTAGCATAGCATCTCATATCGTCTTCATAATTTTTATAGAAAGTGCGGAAATCACTTGAATAATCCGTCCATATACTTGAAAAAGACTTATCATCTTTATGAAAGATTGTATAATTCGGTATCATTTCCTCCCAATAGCCTAAAACTCCTTCATCGTTAAAACATGTTCGAAATTTTTTATGATTATTTACTACTCTAGAAATTAAATACATAAAAACGGGATAAAATTTTATTCCCTTTTGATATACTTCCTCTAATAACATCGTGATATCAACATTCACAGTCATACTAAATGTACATTTCAACTTTAAATAATGCTCAAAATACTGCTCTCTATTCCAATCTTCTCTATCAATTACATGGAACTTCATTCTAATAGCCTCCTAAAATTTTCTTTTTATTTTAGAAGGCTAATTCCCTTGCTTTCACCATAATTGTTCACTCCTAACAGTGTACATTTCACCCTAATTATTTATTTAATTATATAACATATGTAAGAATCAATTCACATATTTCTGGAAATCCATCCACATACTATAGATAAATCAAATGAAATTTGGAGGATACATACATGAATAACAAAAATATGAATAAAAAAGAAAATGTTACTGAAAACACTACATCTATTCAAAATAATAATACTGCAAACCTTACTATCGAAGAACAAGCAATGAACGGCTTATACGGAATGCCCGAAACAACAATTGAAGATGCTGATCACGCTGCAGCTGATGATTTGACTTCAAAAAATTAATTAACTACATTGAAAAAGCCAAGGAAAATATCCTTGGCTTTTTTAACTATGCATCCACCTTTTGTATTTCTTCACTCTTTCTTGAAAGTTTACCTGGCCAAAAAGCAAATCGGCCTAACACAACTGTAATTGCGGGTACAAGTAACGGTCTTACGATAAACGTATCTAGTAATACGCCAATTGCAGTTACAATACCAAATTGAACTAATACTTGAATTGGAAGTGTACCTAACACTGCAAAAGTTCCTGCTAAAATTAAACCTGCCGATGTAATAACACTACCTGTTTGTATTACACCATTTTTTACTGCATCCAAGTGATTTTGTGTCTTTCTGTTTTTCCATATTTCTGAAACCATAAAGATATTATAATCTTCACCTAAAGCAACTAAAAATACGAATGCGTACAACGGTATCGCACCTTGAATGGCCGGCGCTCCCATACCGTAATGAAGCAATATCCATCCTGCTCCTAACGCTGAGAAGAATGATAAAACGACAGTTACAATTAAATAAATCATCGCAACAACCGATCGTAAGTAGACAAGTAATAGTAAAGCGATAATGCTAATCATTACTGGAATAATTACTGATTCATCACGTTCAGTAATTTGCTTTGTATCATATAATGAAGCTGTTTCTCCACCAATCCACAATTGATCTTCAGTATTACGAATCCCAGCATCTTTTAATACTTTTTCTACATTACTTTTCAATTTAGGAATTTGATCTAACGCTTCAATTGAGTATGGATTTTCCGCTAAAGAAACTTCATACATTTGTATTTGCTTATTTTCTTTTCCCTCTTTTGGCTCTTTCACTGTATTTACGAAAGAAAATTTCTCTAGTTCTTGTTTAATAGGGAGCTCTTTTCCTTTCGTATCAACAACCACTTTTACTGGTGCTAGTTCACCAGCTGAGAAATGATCACTAATTAACGTAAACCCTTCACGAGAAGGCATATCCTTTGGAAACGATTCTAATAAGTCATATGTGTATTGAATACGTGGTACGAACGAAGCCAATCCACCTAATACAAACACAGTTAGCATAATTATTGTCCACGGTCTTCGTACTACTACATCTCCAAGTTTTTTACTAAAGGAGCCTTTTGATTTTTCAACTTTTACAGCCCTCTTTTTCTTTCTTGCAAACTCCTCATTCATTGAAGTTGTTCTCGGTATAAACGGGAAAAATGCAATCCTACCGAAAATTAATAATAGTGCTGGTAAAATGGTTAAAGCCGCGATTCCCATTATAAATACAGCAACACTAAATGGTACTGCAAATCGATGAAAGGCACCATAATGAGCAAGTAGTAATGTTCCTAATCCAAGTACAACAGTTAACGCACTCATTATTATTGCACCGCCAGAAGCTTTAATCGCAAGTTGTAATGCTTTATATTTACTTTCTTCTTCTAACAAGTACTCTCTATATCTCGAAATTAAAAATAGACAATAGTCCGTTCCAGCACCAAACAATAATACTGTCATAATTGATATTGCTTGGGCATCTACTCTAATCCATCCGTGATCAGCTAAAAAACCGAGTGTAGGACTAATGATACCGTATGCAAAGCCAACAACAAGTATAGGTAAAATTGCTAAAATTGGCGAACGGTAAAGCAAAATTAATAGGACCAAGACTAATAATACAGTAGCCACTAACAATTTCACATCTGCTTGACTAAATAAACTAACTGCATCCGTTTGAATACCTACAGGCCCAGATAATCGAACATGTAAACCAGATTCACTTATTTTTTGTTTAAATGGATCTTCATCCACCTTACTATTCACTATTTTTACAATTTTTTCCAGATTCCCTTTTAATATATCCGTACCAGCAGATTTATTAAAGAATACCGGTGTAACAAATGATGTACCATCTTTTGATGCACTTTTTGATAATACTTGCTCTGGAATTGTATCAAATGGCGGTAACGTTGATTGTTCTTTTAAAGGACTAGCTTTTAACTCTTTATAAACGTCTTGTATGAGTTTATAATCCTGTGACTGTAATCCACCATCTCTATACCATACTACTAACAACGGATTCCCTGCATTATTCGGAAACTCTTTTTTCATAAGCGCTTCCGCTTGCTGTGACATAGCTGTTTCAGGTAAATTTTTTGGATTCGGTTCTTTCGTACTGTTTACTTGTGGTAACGTAAATGAAAGTAATAATGTAATAAGAACCCACACCGATAAAGTGATCCATTGCGTATTTTTCCCTGCTACAAGCCTCCCTAACATATGTAACGGGTGCTTTTTCATAAAAACCCACCTTCCTTTTTTCCTCCATTATTAATTATATATACTGGTCGGTTAATTAATCAAGAATGATTGAAAATTATGTTATAATTATCTCAATCATAAATGTCAGGAGCGAATGTATTTGGAACAAAAACAACGTCCTCTCGGAAGGCCGCGTCAAAATAAAAATACAAAATCTACAAAAGAAACCATTTTAGAAGTGGCAACCCGCTTATTTCTTACACAAAATTATCAAGTCGTTTCTATGGATGAGGTCGCAAAAGTTTGTGGTGTTACGAAAGCAACCGTCTACTATTACTATTCAACAAAAGCCGATTTATTTACCGCTACTATGACCCAAATGATGATACGTATACGAGAGAATATGTCTCAAATACTCTCTACAAACAAAACTTTAGAAGAAAGATTATTAGACTTCGCCAAAGTTTACTTACACGCAACGATGGATATTGATATGAAAAATTTTATGAAAGATGCTAAACTGTCGTTATCTGAAGAACAATTGAAGGAATTAAAAAATGCTGAAAATAATATGTATGAAGTGCTAGAAAAAGCACTCGATACTGCGATGCACATCGAAGAAATTCCGAAAGGAAACGCTAAATTTGTGGCTCATGCTTTCGTATCTTTATTATCAATTGGGAATTTTAAAGATGAAAATCACAATCCTATTCTGGCAAATATAGATGAATTAGCACAAGAAATCGTTTCTTTTTATTGGAATGGGTTAGGTCATTCATATTAAACTGATTTACTTTAATAAAAGAGCATGTTTAATTTTTTCAAACATGCTCTTTTATAATTTATTTATATACTAATAATCAGATTATACTTCAACGTCACTTAACAAAAAATTCCATTTTAACTTTACAAATTTTGAAGTTGAACATTTATATTCTCCTTACTTAATCCCCCATGGTAACAAACTACAGATTCAATATGTAAATTTAAATACTTCTTCAAAGACTGCTTTGCTTCCTTAATATTTATAGTTGTTGGGGCGTGAATTCCTCCTAACATCCCATTCACACTATACATAGAGTCTCCTGCAATAAGAATTTTACTTCGTTTCAAATATAAACTAATATGACCCGGAGTATGCCCTGGAGTATGAAGAATTAGTATTCCACCGCAATACGGAAGTTCTTGCCCGTCAATCACAGTATCACTCACTTTTCCTTTTGGTCGGTTCTCTACATTTCCATCCTTCAATAAAGGCAAATCCCCCTCAATATATGGCTTATCTAATTCGTGCGCATAAACCTTAATATTATTTCCACAGCGCTGCAACAACTCCGGAAGACTACCTATATGATCAATATCCTGATGCGTCAAAATCACGACTTTTAACTTATCAAATGATACCCCAACCTTTTCCATCTCTACTTGTATATCTTCAATTTGTCCTGGGAAACCCGTATCTATTAATACTGCCATTTCATCATCCCATAAAAGAATTGGATGAATAACAAATTCTTGAAATTCAAGTTGTAACATTTCTATCTCTTTAGCAATCTCCATACAGCCATTCTCCTTTATACTGAAGTTTGAAAATATGTACGAGTAAACTGAAAATATAAAGTGAAACTTTAATCCGTGGGGGTTTTACTGCCCGGCAAATAGCGGGATAAAGCACCTCTATCTTATAATATGTTTTGTCATCCCAATAGAGAATGCTTCAAACCCTATAGATTCATAGTAAGATTGCAATTTTTCTACACACATAAGTTGTGGAATAACCTTGTTTTGTTCACAGTGCTGGATTAATCGTTTCACTATTTCTTTTCCGATGCCACTAGACTGATATTTTGGCAATACACCAACTCCACAAATAATGCCTGTTATGACTCCATCTGATATGACACGCCCCATCCCTACTAACCTCTTATCATCAAAAACATAAATTGCATACCAACTTTGCTTACACATTTGTTCTAACTCGTTAACCTTTAATTTAAGAGAATTCCATCCTAAAGATTCGTATAAGGATAATAATCCATTAAAATCTGTAGGATGTTCACTTGTGTGGCGTATACTATTTTCCATGTAAATACTCCCTATTCTCTGGCTTGTTTATATTTCATAAAATTCCCTTTACACAAATCTGATCGATGTAAAAATAACTAGAACAAACTTCAATAAGAAAGATAGAATTCCTTCTCAATATAAAATAAAAAGAAGTTATCTCACTTAAGATAACTTCTTTTATATAAGACTCTCATTATATTATCAACCAAAAAATATACAACTGCATACGATTAGCACAAACAAAACTAATAAACCATTTGAGAAATAACCCATTGAAAACTACCCCTTTATTAAATTATGTAAAAGATTTTATCATAAAATGATTTACAACTTAATAACTGAAAAAGACATTGCATTCATTAGTTATATATGTTAAGTAATATTTTATTTTCGGGCATATTCTTCTTAACTTAAACCACTTCCCATTCCCTTATACTTAAGTTCTGATAACTTCAGAACAATACATAAAGAAGACCTTAACTTATTGACGTCTTCTTTTCAACTACACTAATAGCTAATTCACGTTTTTTATCGAATATATATAGACCCTTCACTAACAGAGACATATATAAAATGTATTCCCACTACATAAACATCTATAATCTGATTATCAACATCCTTATAACCTTTAAATCTCATCCTCGGTTATTCTAATAGCTTTCTTATTCAAAAATAGATTTTTAAAAATTCCTACTCCCACAATTAATAAACCTATACCAACTAATTTATTTAATTGTAATGGAATACTCTCCATTCCAAATAATCCGAATGTATCAATGCATAACGCAACGACCAATTGAGTAATAAGACTAATTAGCACCGTATATGCTGGACCTAAGCTCTTTATTGCACCCATTATACAAATAATTAACCCGATGCCAAACAGTCCACTTACATAAAACAAATAATTTGTAGTATACACTTTAATGTTAATACTGTTTTCTGTAATGATATAAAATAGAATAGAACTAATGAGACCTATTCCAAGGACACATGTAGTCGTTAACCACTGTCCTACATTTTCATTTACTTTTACATTAAAAACAGATTGTAAGCTAATTAATATTCCTGCTAATATAGCTAAACTAAATCCAATCAAAATCTTCCTCTCCCTTTCATTGCTCATATATATTATCTTTAGCGACTTCCTTCATTCTAGAAAAATCTTTAATGACAATAACTCCATTACTCTTTTCAATTAATTTATCATTATAAAATCTTTGTAATACCCGAATTACGTGCCTATAACTTACCCCTATAAAGTCTGCAATACTCGTTACTGAAGTTGCATCCAAATCCCCTTTATACATATTCCCGTTACTATCTGTTGAAATTGAAAGCAAATAACTAGCTACACGTACTTCTACAGGATAAAGTAAATTAAGAGCAGTAAAACGAGTCGATATTTTTAACGTGTTGGCAATGTTTTCAAGCAAGAACTTCATAAATATAGGATCATGTAATAACTTGTTTCTAATAACCGTATTAGAAATAGAGATTGCTACAACATCTGAACAAGCTTCAACGACATTATGTGCTTTGCTATTTTGAATTAATTCAATATCACCAATAATGGCCAATGGATTGATAAAGCGAAGGATTAGTTTCTTCCCTTCAGGTGTAATCGTGTAAACTTTTACTTTACCTTTAACAACAAAATATAAACGATCCATTTCGTCATCTATATTGCAAATAAGCTCGCCTTTTTCAAAGTGATTTAATTGAAAATAAACTGTATCTATTTCTGAAAAAATCTCGAGCGTTTTATTGGTTCTCAAATAATGCGTAATTAAACCTGATTTATCCTCCATATTCATTTCTCCTTTCATTTACATATTAAATACAACAATACCTATAATCATTACTATTGTTCCCACAATATGATATCTCTCCATCTGTATCTTTTTTATATGAAACAGTCCTTTCATTTCAATAACTGTTGCCGTTAACAATTGAGCAACCATTAGTGTGCCAGCTGTCAATGTAACTCCTAGTGAATATATCGCCATCGTTTCTGCACAAATAATGAATCCACCAAATGCACCCGCTGCTAAATATACTTTTTTCACACTCTTTAAATCTGTTACTTTCTCTTCTTTCTTTAACCAAAATACAGTTGTTACAATAAGGAATCCAATTAAATGGGTTATAATACTTGTCGACCATATACCGATATGTGAACTAAGTTTCGCATTAAAGGTTCCTTGAAGTGTTATAAATATCCCCGCAAAAACAGCAAATATAATACCTTTCAAAAAATCATCTCCTCATCTTTTATTTCTGACTTAATTAAAAGCTATAATCCTATAATGGCAAAAGGACAAATGTCACATCACTATGAAAATAACTTGGAATGAACAAAAAACACACCTCAAAAATGCGAGATGTGTTTATCTTTATTATTTATATATAAAATTTTATAAATTTGAATTACGCTACATTAAAAGATTTCTTTTTCATAACAAACTTTGCAAATAAGAAACGTACAAGCGGTCCCATAATAATTAATTGTAATGGATATGCCATTATGAAATTTTTAATAAAAATCGAAAAATAAATTGAAACAAATGAAGCTCCTTGTAGTCCACCATGTAAATGCATCATAGCCATACCGAAAAATGACATAAAGAACACCATTCCGATTACCATAGTTGTCGCCATCGCAACGATAATATTTATTTTCTTAGATTTATCAAATGGCAACATGAATACAATTTTTTTCGCACAAGGTCCAACGATACATATTTCAATTAATAGCGCAATAATAAAGCCAATTAATAGTTCTAATGCAATCTCTTTAGTATAAATTGGTCCTCCTGTTTCATTCATTAGTAAATTGTAAAACGTCATTACGATAACCATCCCAAGGCACATCATCATACCAAATTGGAGGTTTTCTTTTCTTGTTGTTGGCAAAATTCATCATCCTTTCTCTTTGAGTCTTTGTCATTATATCGATATTGAAACCCCCTTCGTAAGTGAACATTTTGTGAACAAATTTAAAACGTTTTCATGTATTTTCTTTACTTTCAACTCAAATTCTCACTTTTACTTATAAAGGTTTTATATATTTCAATGTTGAATTACTAAATTTAACATTGCATTACATTATTACTAGGAGGATAACCATGAATGAACAAGGATTTTTCGTATATCATATCGTAACAAAGAAAAAAATGCATATCGGACAAATCATTCCTTTTAACAAAAATCAACACAATACTCTATATCACTTCTTTTTTGAAAGAGAACAATTAAATGCTAATGGTGAAGATGGCATACAAATTTTAAATAAACACTATAAAAATAACGAATTACATATAAATAATGAAAATGCTAAAGTAGTCATGAGTTATATGGATCAAACAATTAGAGCAGCTAGAGAAACAATTGTAGAAATGGTTAGACTACAAGAATTCCCTGAATATCCTTCCAGATTATCTTGTTTATACGCTGCAAAAAGCTATGAAGATGCTTTAAAATGGAAAGCATTATTTGATTCTTACAATCGAGAAGTTTTACAGATTGTTAAACTACAAGTAATCGGAAGTTCTTTTGAAGGTGACGGGAATCTTTTACCAAAAGAAGATGGTATTCCTTTTTCTCAAAAAATCGAACAAGCTAGAGAGTATTGGAAAGGAAATATTAGAAATGAACTTCCTGAGCTACTGATTAATGGAGAAATTGAAGTGGTGGAAATTATTGATGACTTCTCCTCAATTCATATTTAATTTCTAACTAAATCATATAGGATGGAGATTACAATGAAGAAAAAAGTGTACTTCAATCATGATGGCGGCGTAGATGATTTAATTTCATTATTTTTATTACTTCAAATGGAAAACGTTGAGCTTACCGGTGTATCTGTTATCCCAGCAGACTGCTATTTAGAACCCGCAATGTCTGCCAGTCGTAAAATTATCGATCGCTTCGGCAAAGGTAATATTGCAGTAGCCGCTTCAAACTCTCGCGGGCAAAACCCGTTTCCAAAAGACTGGCGGATGCATGCATTTTATGTAGATGCTCTACCAATTTTAAATGAGTCTGGAAAAGTTGTAACACCCGTGGTGACAAAACCCGCGCATCATCATTTAATAGAAACGCTTCTACAAACGGAAGGAAAAACAACTTTATTATTTACTGGGCCCCTAACTGACCTTGCTCGTGCATTATATGAAGCTCCCATAATCGAAGATAAAATTGAACGTCTCGTTTGGATGGGTGGTACATTTCTTACAGCAGGCAATGTACATGAACCAGAGCATGATGGAACAGCTGAGTGGAATTCGTTTTGGGACCCTGAAGCAGTGGCTCGTGTATGGGATGCAAAAATTAAAATCGACTTAGTGACACTAGAAAGTACAAACCAAGTTCCGTTAACTATAAACATACGTGAACAGTGGGCAAAAGAACGAAAGTATATTGGTATGGATTTCCTTGGTCAATGCTATGCAATGGTCCCCCCTCTCGTTCACTTCTCAACGAACTCTACTTACTATTTATGGGATGTACTAACTACCGCGCTTGTCGGAAACACTAACCTTGCAAAAACTGAAACGATTAATAGTATCGTTCATACATACGGACCAAGCCAAGGACGTACAGAGGAAACTGCTAATGGACGACCTGTAAATGTCGTTTACGATGTAAAACACGATGTTTTCTTTGAATATATTACTAAATTAGCTAAAAAAGCTGCTACTTAAAACCTCAATAACACGAAAAAATTTATTAAGAATGATATACTTTAATTAATATAACATGAGGTGATAAGATGGATTATGAGTTACTAAAAGAACGAATAGAAATTATAACTTCTAGAATTAAATACATAGGTGGTGAAGTTCAAGAAGTTTGTATAGATGAACCATCTTCCCTTGAACAAATAATCCAAGTAGAAGAAAAACTGGGTATTAAACTACCAAATAGCTTCAAAAAAGTACTTTTAGAGTTCTCAGGAAATTTTAGCTTACGCTGGTTTTTACCTGACGATGTAGAGCTACCAAATGAATTTACTGATATTTTTTGCGGAACACCCCACTGGAGTTTAGAAAGTCTTTCTGAATTCGAAAAAGAACGTAAAGACTTGGTTGACGAGGTTTTTTCAAATCTAGATGATGAATATGATGTAGTTTGGCACAACAAATTAGCATTTTGTGAAGTGGGAAATGGAGATTATTTAGCATTTGATATGAAAGATGATATAGATGCTCCGATAATTTACCTAAGCCACGACGATGGAGAAGGACATGGGTATAAGATTGCGAATAATTTCATTGAATTCATTGAGAATTGGTCAAGAGTAGCTTTTGTAGGATGCGAAGATTGGCAGTGGTTACCTTTCACTACCAGTTTTGAAAGTGGTATAAATCCAGATGATGAACCAGCCAAAAAATTTAGAAATTGCTTGGAACTTAATATTTAAAAGAGTATTGAATTAAATTTCAATACTCTTTTTGTGCAGTATAATGCTATTTGATTAGAGCTATGTTTTACAGGTTAACCATTTCATAACCATTGACAAAATACGTTATTGTTTCTAACTCATCTTCATTTAATTCCCTATCTAGTTCTTGTTTATACACTGCCTTTATCTTCTCTTCATCGCCTTTATGAATTTCTGTATAAGTTCCTACTGTTTTTAACATACGAATCTCTTGTAAAAACTCCTCTCGATTTATCGCTTCCCCATGAGAAAGAATATATGTCTCAGCATCAAATTTCTCTAATTCATCTATCAATTTAAACGTTCTTTTCGTCGTATAGTTCCACTTCGAAGAAAAAATATCTGCATATATACAGTCTCCTAAAAACAATATCTTTTCTTCTTTTATGTACATAACAACAGAATCATGTGCATGATCTCCGCCCACATGTTTTAACACGCAGGTCACTTCACCAAGGTCTAATTCTATTTGATCCTGGAACGTTAAGGTTGGAGGAATAATGTTAATATTTCTCGCTTTTTCTTCAAACTCTTTCTTGATGCAATCCGCACAAAATTCAATTTCAGTACCCTCTTTTACGCGTGCGTCCAACGCTTCATCTGTCCATTCATAAGATACTATTGCCTGCATTTCTTTTTTCGTTTCAGCGTGCGAAATAGTTAATGCATTCCGTAATACAGATAATCCAAAAATATGATCCCAATGCCAATGCGTTAGTGCTACAAAATCAGGATTCGATACATTTTGTTCTTTTAACATTTCTAAAAATAATTGTGCATGTTCTTCTGAATTCCCTGCATCAATCATTAAAGTTTTTTCTTTTCCAACAACCATTCCTAATATAGGTCTATCCGTTTCAGAAACTGGTGTCATATACCAAAATGAGTTTCCTATTTTTTTAATTTGTTGCATAACCAATTCCCCTTTTCATTTTCTCACTTAAATTTAATATATAAATTATAACGAATCACTACTTTTTTCTCTATACTCAAACACAATTACTTGGACTAATCCAACTTAATTTTTCGTAAGCTAAAAATAAGGGAATAGAATCGGAGTGTGATACTATGGAACGTTTATGGATCCCAATGATTGTAACATTTTTTTCGTTCGGTGGATTACTGTTAGGTGGTGCTGTTGGAGTAGCAACACGCCAACTCATTGAAGAAAAGATGCATCGTTTATACGCATTATGTGGTGGTATTTTATTCGGGTTATTATCACTTGAAATTATCCCTGAAACATTTTCAAGCTATGAAATAATTGGGCCTATACTTGGTATAGCCATCGGTATTTTAGTTATGAGCTTATTAGATAACTATTGTCATCATCCAATGATACATAAAAAAGATCAACAAGCATGGCAAACCTTCCTTTTTCTCTCTTTCGCTATATTTATTCATAATATACCTAGTGGATTTGCGTTAGGTACAGCTTTTATAAATCATAATGACTCTGCCATTCCCTTTTTAATAGCAATCGTCGTGCACCATATTCCAGAAGGATTAGCTTTAATTATTCCATTTCTTTTTACAAAGCATAAATATATTTCCTTTTTATTAACGACTTTATTACTTTCTCTTATTCTCGGTACTGGTACGGTTTTTGGAATTTTGATGGAAGGAAAAGCTCTTCACCTGCAAGGCCTCATTATGGGAAGTGCTATTGGTTCACTTGGATATGTCACAATTCATGAAATGCTTTGGAAAGCTAAGAAACAGCTCTCTTTCCTTACATTTCTAATGTGGGCAACTAGTGGTTTTCTCCTAATAATAGCGTTTACTCTACTAGCTGGACATCACTAAATTAAACAAAAAAGATAGCTGAAAACAATTTGTCTTCAGCTATCTTTTTTATTCTTTCTATCTCTCTATAGAAAGAATAATTCCAGCAATCATAGAACTAAGTCGCTCTAAAATATTCCCTAGAAAAAACGTGCATACACTTTGTTTCGAAATAACTGTAGCATTTCTTTCATACTTCGGGTCGTTTCTCTTAATAAAACATTATCATTTTAGTAATTTATTGGAAATAACATTATGTTTTTCGACCATTACCAATCTTTTCCTTCTTTATAAAAAACATAAAAAGAGCCCTATTTTCAAAACAAGGACTCTTTTCATAAACTATTTAGCTACCTCTTCTTTCGGCATTACCATCCCTTTATAAAGTTGAACAGTTATCCAGTAATAGATGAAATAAATGACTAAGAAGATTCCTATTGGCACCCACACTTTTACAAACGGATCAACTAATATAAAGCTGAATAAGTTAAGCCCCACTAAAACGTGAGAGATGCCAATGATTGCTGGGAAGATAAATAAATATGAAATTTCTTTATATATACTTTTCGTTAACATACTACGTCTTACGCCGATTTTTCGTAACATTTCATAACGGCGTACATCACGAGAAGCACCTGTTAATATTTTGAACATAAGGGAACTCGCCATCATTGCTAAAAAGGCAATTCCGAGGAAAAATCCCATAAACATTGTTCCGCTCATGAAGCTGTTCATAAACTGATAAATTGTCATTTTCGTAAATAAGTCTACCTTTGCACCTGTTGCTTTTTCAATTTGTTCTTTTTGTCTCTTGTCTATTTCGATCAATAACGGTTTATATTTTTTCATATCATCTACTTTTGCTAATGTTACAGTGTGTTCTGTTCCTTGAATCCCTTTATAATGCTCTTCGTCTGCAATTCTTACTGGTTTTCCGCTAAATTGATTATGCGTAATTTGTATCTCTCTTACAACTGCGTCTTCCCAATCCTTTGGCATTTGAGGGAATTTTGCTAATTCAGGAGCCTCTAAAGCTGAATATACAGGTTCAGTTAAAGGTTCAGTTAAAGGTTCAGTCACACGTTTACGAACAGGCTCTTTTAAAGTTTTTGTATCAAAATGGTCTGAAACAAGTGGTGGTTTCGCAGTTAAGTCGTTACGTAAATAATAAACCGCTTCTCCATCTACTTTATATTTGTAATTGCTCTCTTCAACAATTTCCATTTCTTTCAAGGCCGCTTTGTCTTGATCATTCGGATCATGAATTACAACATCATATACACGAGAAAAGTCTGTCATAATACCTACATTTTTTTGGAACGCCATACCTGCAGTCATCGCACCTGCTCCTAATGCAATTAACATCGCTACAGTACCTAATACTCTCGATAAACTATTTACTCGAAAGCGTAGCTGTGCATATGTAAAACTATTTAGACCAATTTCATTTCGTTTTTTATTCCCTTTAATTTTCATCACAAAAAATGGGAGTAATGAACTAAAGATAAAATATGTTCCAAGTGTTGTAACGATGGTTGCTATAATAAAACCTAATTCAGCATATATTTTTACATTGATCATAAAATAGTACCCTGTACTTACCAGTAATACACCAAGTACTGTCATTATAATAATGCGAGTTTTACTTTTCTTCACTTCATCTAGTGTTTCATCTTCACGAATTAACTCTAGTTCAGTTTTACGTAACAATCGGACGCTGTTCATTAAGCCAGTAATGAAAAATAGTATTAAGAAGAAAATAGCTGTAACTAAAATTGCTGGTGTGTATACAGATGCGTAACTACCTTTTGCTGAAATTTCCATTCCATTCATTAAAAAGTTTCCTGCTACACTTGCAAGTAACATCCCTACTACAATACCGATAATAATACTTACAATCCCCATACCGAATGTTTCAATAAATAATAACTGTGCTACTTTTTTCTTTTTCGCACCAAGCATCATGTACATACCGAGTTCTTTTCTTCTTAACGTGAGCAAGAAAGAGTTGGCATATATAATATAAAATACAGTAATGAAAGATAATAGTATTGCACCTACCCAAAAGACGAGTCTAATACTACTAATTAGGCTATTATCTTTCGTAAATTCACTATTCATCGCCATCGTTTGGAACATGTAGAAAATACTAATACTAATAACGAGACCAATAAGTAAAACCATATAATCTTTTAACATCTTTTTCATACTATGACGTGATAATTTAAATAACATAGTTTCGCCCCCTACTTAGACTCAGCAGCTGAGCCCATATGAGCGAGCACACCTAAAATGTCTTGATAGAAATTCTCTCGAGTGCCTTGACGATTTAATTCTTTATAAAGAAGACCATCTTGAATAAATAAAATACGCTCACAATAACTTGCACTAAATGCATCGTGTGTAACCATTAAAATACTTACATTGTGATTTTCATGTAAATCTTGCATCGCTTCTAATAAACTTTTTGCGTTTTTACTATCAAGCGCTCCTGTCGGTTCATCTGCTAATACAATTGCCGGATTATGTACTAAAGCTCTTGCCGCCGCTGTTCTTTGTTTTTGTCCTCCAGAAACAGCAGTCGGATATTTTGTTAAAATTTCAGTGATGCCTAATTTTTTTGCAACGTCATTTACCTTTCCAGTAATCTCACTGGACGGTACGCCTTGCAAAGAAAGTGGTAAAGCGATATTTTCATAAATTGATAAATTTTCTAGTAAGTTAAAATCTTGAAAGATAAAACCTAATTTTTGAGATCGAAAATCTGATAATGCATTACCTTTCATAGAAGTAATATTTGTTCCAGCTATCGTCACACTACCACCTGTCGCCTGGTCAAGTGTACTTATCACATTAAGTAAAGTCGTTTTTCCAGATCCAGAAGGCCCCATAATCCCGACAAATTCTCCTTCTTTAATACTTAACGATACGCCCCTTAATGCTTTTGACTGATTCTCATTTCTTTTCCCATACGTTTTTTCTACACTTTCTACAGTAACTACATTTGTTGACATCTCTTTCACTCCATCCCTTTTGTATAAAATCAATTTCTCACATATTTCTTATTATTTTGTCATGTGAATTCTTAAGAATTTTTTAATTATGCATTCAATAAGAGTTACATCCGTAACATGAACCTATTTCCTACTTCATATTCTCATTTTTCTACAACTCGTTCCCTCGATTTCGCTTACATTTACCTTACATTTTTGTAAGATAAAAAAGAAAACACACTAATTTTTAATAGTGTGTTTTCTTTACAATCAATATTCTCTATTCTTTATTTCCTCTTCAATCCTTGCCACAAATACATCTAGCGCAACAACTTCTGACTTCTCTTCCCCATATTTACGTACATTTACAGCTCCGCTTTCCATTTCCTTATCCCCAATAACAAGAACATACGGTACTTTTTGCATTTGTGCTTCTCTTATTTTATATCCTAATTTTTCATCTCGTGCATCCTGTTCAACACGAACTCCAGCTTGTGCTAATTTATGTGCAACCTCACTGCAATATTGTTCATGTACTGCATTTGAAACCGGAACTATTTTCACTTGAACTGGTGCCACCCATGCCGGGAACGCACCTCCAAAGTGCTCAATTAATATTGCTAAGAAGCGATCTAATGACCCTAAAACTGCCCTGTGAATAACAACTGGTCTTTTCTTATCATTATTTTCATCTATATAATTTAAATCAAATTTCTCTGGCATTTGGAAATCAAGCTGGATTGTTCCGCACTGGTGACTTCTATTTAAAGCATCTTTAATATGAAAATCAATTTTCGGCCCGTAAAATGCACCGTCACCTTCATTTAGTCTATATTTATAATTTAGCGATTGTAATACATTTTCTAATGCTGCTTCTGCTTGCTCCCATAATTTATCATCACCCATTGAATCTTCTGGACGAGTAGAAAGCTCTACTTCATATTCGAATCCAAAAGTTTTATATACGTAATCAATTTGCGCCATTACGGATTTAATTTCCTCTTCAATTTGTTTTGGAGTTACAAATAAATGTGCATCATCTTGGCAGAAAGTACGTACTCTTAATAATCCGTTTAACGCACCACTAAATTCATGACGATGTACTTGACCAAATTCACACATACGAATCGGTAATTCACGATAAGAATGCAATTTATTTTTAAACATAAGCATGTGCCCTGGGCAGTTCATCGGTTTTAATGCAAAACTTTTATTATCTACTTCAGAGAAATACATATTATCTTTATAATGTCCCCAGTGCCCTGATCTCTCCCATACTTCTTGGTTCATCATGAACGGAGTGCGTACTTCTTGATAATTGTACTCTTTTTGAATTTCTCTTAAAAATGCTTCCAATTCGTTTCGAATAATTTGTCCTTTCGGTAAATAAAACGGCATTCCCGGAGCCTCTTCAGAAAACATAAATAACTCAAGCTCACTTCCCAACTTACGATGATTTCTTTTTGCTGCTTCTTCAACGAAATGTAAATACTCTTCTAATTCTTTTTGAGAAGAGAATGCAACACCATATATACGCTGAAGCACTTGGTTATTACTATCACCTCGCCAATATGCACCGGAAACGTGAGTTAATTGAAATGCTTTCAAATAACCTGTAGATGGTAAATGTGGTCCTCTACATAAATCTACAAATTCACCTTGTTTATATAGTGTTACACTTTCTCCACTAGGAATTGCTTCTAAAAGTTCTAATTTCAAACTATCATCTATTTCTTGAAACAGCTTAGCTGCTTCTTCTCGAGAAACCTCAACTCGTTCTATCTTTATATTTTCATTTATAATCTTTTTCATTTCTTTTTCAATTTTTCGTAAATCTTCTATGTTTACACTACTTGGAAGATCCATATCATAATAAAATCCATTTTCAATAACAGGCCCTACTCCAAGATTTATATCACCATACAATCTTTTTACAGCTTGCGCTAAAATATGTGCCGCAGAGTGTTTTGCAATTTCTACACCTTCATTTGAATCTATAGTAATGATTTCCACTTCCGCATTTTCTTCAATATTTCGGCGTAAATCATATAATCCATCATTTACTTTCCCCGCGACTGCTTTCTTTTTCAAACTACTGCTAATGGATCCAGCAATTTCTTCTAAAGTAACTCCATTTACAAATTCTTTCACGCTACCATCTGGAAATTTAATTTCAATCATTTGTTCTTTCATTTTTCATCTCTCCATTTCATAATAAAAAGCACACTCATCCCTAAAATAGGGACGAGCGTGCTTATACCCGTGGTTCCACCCAGATTCCCATTGTAAACATACAATGGCTTCTTTTACGGTAACGTCGTTTATACGGCACTAGATACTTAATTTCCCCAGTGCAGCTCTAAGGTGGTAAGTTATTTTTCTGCGTTTGGAAGTTCTCAGCTTTCCTTCCTTCTCTGTATAACCGGGTAAAATAACTCGTGTCCTTTTCTTCGCTTATTATGAAATTGAATGCAAAAAAGCATATTCATCCCTAAATATAGGGACGAATATGCTTATATCCGTGGTTCCACCCAGATTCCCATCACAAAAAACATAATGGCTTCTTTTGCGATAACGTCGCATACACGGCACTAGATACTTAATTTCCCTAGTGCAGCTCTAAGGTGGTAAGTTATTTTTCTGCGTTTGGAAGTTCTCAGCTTTCCTTCCTTCTCTGTATAACCGGGTAAAATAACTCGTGTCCTTTTCTTTGCTTTTTGTAAAACATCCATTTATTGTTATTTAATATATCTTATTCATTTTATTTTTGCAAGTGTTTAAAAAAATTATTTATTTAATTAAAAAAGTGAAACCAAATTTTTTTGGTTTCACTTCACAATTTTACCAATCTTGTGGTTCGTAATTTAAGTCTGCAAATAGACGTCTTTTCTCTTTCTTCGTTAAATCTCTCCACTGCCCAACTGGTAAATTATTCAATTCGATATTCATAATTCTCGTACGTTTTAACGTGTATACTTGATAACCTAAAGCTTCACACATACGGCGAATTTGACGATTTAGCCCTTGTGTTAAAATAATTTGGAACTCATATTTTGATAACTGTGTAACCTCACAAGGAAGCGTTTTTGTTCCTAAAATTTTAACACCCGCTGCCATTTTCTCTAAGAAATCAGGTGTAATTGGCTTATCTACTGAAACGATATATTCTTTCTCATGTTTGTTTTCAGCACGTAAAATTTCATTAACAATATCACCATCATTCGTTAATAAAATTAAACCGTCTGAGTCTTTATCAAGACGTCCAATGTGACTAATTCGTAAAGGATGGTTCACTAAATCGATAATATTACCTTTTACAGCTTTTTCACTCGTACATGTAATACCTACTGGTTTATTTAAAGCGATATATACGTGATCTCGAGCAATTCGAAGCTGCTCTCCATTTACTCGTACATCATCACCTGGGTTCACTTGGTCACCAATTTTTGCAACCTTACCGTTAATAATTACTCTTCTCTCATTAATTAGTTTATCCGCTCCACGTCGAGACGCTTTTCCAGCTTCACTAATAAATTTATTGATACGCAAATTAGGCACATCCTTTTCTAAAAAAATTTCAAGCTCACACTGCTTCTACCGTACAATACAAAAGGGTAAGCCTCCTATTATAACTTAAATATATTAACATGAAAGGGTATATAACGTCTTCTATTAATTACTTGTTTATAAGAAAATATCGTTATTATACAATCATTTATGCACTTTTTCAGCGTTTAATATACAAGCCATTCTTCCTTACATACAGCTTGTTTTCCTTGTATCTTTTCTATATCTTCATGAATATTAGCTAATTTATATAAATCTGGGAAAATCTCTTCCACATAATGTTGGTGCGCTATTTCATCTTTCCAATACGTTAACACTATGTAACGATTTTCATTTTTTAAAGACTTCCCAACTACTCCACCTAGCATTCCTTTTGCTTTTTCCATTCCTTTATTCCAAATTGTTTCTTGCTTATGTAAAAAATACTTTTCCTTTTCCAACTTTACATCACATATAGCAACTCTTACGAATGCCCCCTCTATTACAACGTCTTTCAAATGCATATCAGTTATATCATACAACGTTTGAAATAATTCAATTTCACATGAAAGAAACGTATCCTCTTGATTACTATTTAAATAAATTGTATCGTGAGCTCCATTCATAAATGATTGATATACACTTCTATCTTCCCATAAAGTAAATACACATGCCTCATCTTCATTCCATCCACCAAATTGTCCATGAAAACCATCTAGGTGTTGTATATCACGCCATTTTTCTTGCGCACTGGAAAACAATTCTTTTTTCTCTTCTTCCACCTTACAGTAGATTGTTTTTAGTAACATTTTTAATTCCCCCTTATGATTCGATCCATTTCCCACTCGCCATACTTTCTATTTTTCCATATACACAAACGTTAATTTATTTTGTTATCAACTCCATTACTTATTCAAAGTTTGATGCCCTCCGTAAATGTTGTAAGTTGATTATTGGAATACTTACCGTGTAAAAATACATCTAAAATATAAAAATTAAAATCTCTTGCTTTGCTTTCTTACCCCGCTTATAGTTTACATAACATTATTATGTATTACCAATTATCTATATCATTCAATAAAACATATTATTTTATACTATACGCATAATAATTTTAATTCAAACAATTCAGAATTAAAATCCAAAAAAGATAGAAAGTAAACAATCTTACATTATCATCTACTCCCTATCTCTTTTATCATCAATTATTTTTCAAACAAATAATACGTAATTTCTCCTGGATAATGTAATACAGTTACCTTCCGCTCCCCCTTTTTAAAACTAACAGTATGCCCGTTTTCCCCTAAGTTCTCCCATCCACTCGCCTTTGTAATTGGCATTACACTTATATATTGATAATCCTCTTCCTTATCATCGTTAATATGAATTGCTGACATTGGTACTGGAAAACCTTTAATTTTAGATTCTTTATTCATAAATATGAATGCAATTACACCAACTAATAACATAGCCATTGAAATACTTGAAACTAGTTTTCTTCTATTCATTTTCACTAAAAACCCTCTTTTCTCACATATAACTTTCATCATTTTACTAAATTTAATTATTTATGTATAGAAAAGACATAATTTAAATCATTTCCAACCTATTTTCTCTACTCCAAACAACATTATTGTTATATATTATAATTATAAGTTTTTAAATTTTGGAGGCGTTACATATTGCAGAAATTACTTTTTACTAAATGGACAGTTATTATTTCTATTTTCATCATTTTCGGTACAATTTTCTACGTTACTAATGTTAAAAATAACAACGAAAAAGCACCTGTAGAAACAGCGGATACAAAAACTTTCAAAACGAAATTACAACCTAAAATTAATGAATTGACTACTAATTATAATGAAATCATTGAAAAAGATTGGTTGCCTGCCTGGGAAGAGATTAACACGAATGGAGATTCAGTAGATCGAAATAAACTATTAGTTACAATGAATGCCGTTTCCAAGCAGTATGAAACAATTATGAACGAAATAGACACACTTAAAATTGAAGAAAACATAACAGATATAGATATACAAAAACAACTACTTCAATTCACAACTCAGTTTAAATCCGCATCAAATTTCATGAAAAATGCAGCAAATTTGATTATAGACGGAGCAAATAACTCTACTCCAACCAATGAAACTATTGAAAAAACAAAACAAGCTTTAGGACTTGCGGATCAACATATTGTCATCGCTTTATCTACTTTAAATGAAGTTGAAGATAAATTAGGACTTACAAAAAAATAAAACTATTTACTATTTTAAAATAAAAAATGATTGCAATTTACAATTTGTCTGTCTATAATATTTTTATTGATTTACAATCAATGTGTTTGTAAATTTTATAATTCGGATGAACCATTCAGGAGAAGGTCTATTGATCTACCGACGGGGCAAAAAGTTGTTATACCAACTTTGAAACTCTCAGGTCTTGGTTACAAGTAGAACTGCATGGGGACGAATCTCTGGAGAGACTCCCTCTCGCTTTTATAGAGCGTGGAGGAAAACGAGCACCGAAGGAGCAAATCCGCTACTTTAGCGGATAATCTCTCAGGTAAAAGGACAGAGACAAGCGAAAGAAAAAGCCGATTGTATCGGTTTATTTTTCTATCTCTTGTTTCTCCAGAGACCATTTCATTTACTTGAAGTGGTTTTTATTTTTTCTAAAAAAGGAGAATAAAGATGGAGACATTAAGTAGAGTATTAGAACAACTAAATCAATACGTGTGGGGATTACCAACTTTGTTGCTACTCGTTGGAACTGGTGTCATTCTCACAGTGCGTTTAAAAGGTTTACAGTTTAGTAAACTATTATACGCTCACAAACTAGCATTTAAAAAATCAGAAGATACCTCTTCTTCTGGAGATATTAGTCACTTCCAAGCACTTATGACAGCTATGGCCGCAACGATTGGTATGGGAAATATCGCTGGTGTTGCAACAGCTGTTACTATAGGTGGACCTGGTGCAATATTTTGGATGTGGATTACCGCATTGTTCGGTATGGCAACAAAGTATGCTGAAGCAATACTTGCAGTGAAATACCGTGTTAGTAATGAAAATGGTGAATATTCAGGTGGGCCAATGTATTATTTAGAACGTGGTTTGGGTAAGAAATGGCTAGCAGTATTATTCGCTATATTCGGTACAACTGCTTCTTTCGGTATTGGTAATATGGTGCAATCTAATTCAGTTGCAGAGGCAATGCGAATTAATTTCTCTTTCCCTCCTGCTTTAACTGGTATACTAATGGCATTTTTAATCGCAATTGTTATTTTAGGCGGTGTAAAAAAAATCGGGAAAGTGACGGGATATGTCGTTCCTATTAAAGCTTTCTTTTATATCATTGCTGGCCTTATTATTATTTTCTTTCACTACGATCAAATTCCAGAAGCATTTTCACTTATTTTTTCTGGTGCATTTACTGGTACTGCAGCTGCTGGTGGTTTTATCGGAGCAACAGTTGCATCAGCTATTCAAATCGGAATGGCGCGCGGTGTATTTGCGAACGAGGCTGGTTTAGGGAGTGCCCCTATTGCCGCGGCGGCTGCAAAAACAGATTCACCTGCAAAGCAAGCATTAGTTTCTATGACCGGTACTTTTCTAGATACGTTTATTGTATGTACAATTACAGGACTTGTATTAATTACAACAGGTGCATGGAAATCAGGTAAAACTGGCGTTGAAGCTACAACACTTGCATTCCAATCTGTATTCGGTACTGCTGGTAGTATGATTCTCGGTATCGCAATTATTTTATTTGCCTACTCTACTATTTTAGGCTGGTCGTATTATGGAGAGAAATGCGTGGCTTATTTATTTGGAGAAAGTGCTGTTAAATATTATAAAGCAATCTTTATCGTCATGATTGCTATTGGTGCGAATTTAAAATTAGGCATCGTATGGACATTTGCGGATATTGCAAATGGACTTATGGCAATTCCAAACTTAATTGGTCTAATTGGATTAAGTAGTATTGTTGTCGCTGAAACGAATCGCTTTTTACATGCAGAGAAATTAAAAGAAAGTCATAAAAAACAGGCAAGTTAATCTCTGAAAAAAGGAATGACTCATACATGATGAGCATTCCTTTTTTTGTTTTCTTACTCAGTAAATATCATTAAAAATATATTTATATCAATCTTTCCCTTTTTTATTCCACTAAAAGTTTTTCACATAAATGACATAAATCGTATGGTCTAACTATATAGTTGAAAAGGAATGCGACATTAAAGCGTCGCTGAAAAACTTATCCAAGAAAAGGGAGGAAAAATCTTTTGAAAAACAAAATCATTGTTTTCCTATCTGTTTTATCATTTATTATTGGTGGTTTCTTCTTTAACACGAATACTTCAAGCGCTGAAACATCATCTACTGATTACGTTCCTAACCAATTAATCGTTAAGTTCAAGCAAAATGCATCTTTAAGTAACGTGCAATCTTTTCATAAATCTGTCGGAGCTAATGTCTTATCTAAAGATGATAAGTTAGGTTTTGAAGTCGTTCAATTTTCGAAAGGTACTGTAAAAGAAAAAATAAAGAGTTATAAAAATAATCCAGATGTAGAATATGCAGAACCGAATTATTACGTTCACGCCTTTTGGACTCCGAACGACCCATATTTTAAAAATCAATATGGATTGCAAAAGATTCAAGCTCCACAAGCTTGGGATAGCCAACGAAGTGATCCTGGTGTAAAAGTAGCTATTATTGATACAGGAGTTCAAGGCTCACACCCTGATTTGGCTTCGAAAGTAATTTACGGGCATGATTATGTTGATAACGACAATACATCTGATGATGGTAATGGTCATGGTACACATTGCGCTGGAATTACTGGAGCCCTTACGAATAACAGTGTCGGAATTGCTGGTGTTGCCCCACAAACTTCAATTTATGCTGTCCGCGTATTAGATAATCAAGGAAGTGGTACACTTGATGCTGTAGCGCAAGGTATTCGAGAAGCTGCTGATTCGGGAGCAAAAGTAATTAGTTTAAGTTTAGGAGCTCCAAATGGTGGTACTGCATTACAACAAGCCGTTCAATATGCATGGAATAAAGGCTCTGTTATAGTTGCAGCTGCTGGAAATGCTGGAAATACAAAAGCTAATTACCCTGCTTATTACAGCGAAGTAATTGCAGTTGCTTCTACAGATCAAGCAGATAAGAAATCTTCATTTTCTACTTATGGTAGCTGGGTAGATGTTGCAGCACCAGGTTCAAATATATACTCCACTTATAAAGGAAGCTCGTATCAATCATTAAGTGGTACTTCTATGGCAACACCTCATGTTGCAGGAGTCGCTGCTCTTTTAGCAAATCAAGGATATAGCAATACACAAATTCGCCAAATTATTGAGTCAACTTCTGATAAAATTAGTGGTACAGGTACGTACTGGAAAAATGGTAGAGTCAATGCATTTAAGGCTGTACAATACGCTAAGCAATTACAAGAAAATAAAGCTTCTTAAGAAAACTTTAATCAGTCGATCTACCATGAATGCGGAATAAAATAGAAGGAGAGACTTCTATAATTAAAGCCTCTCCTTCTTACAAACTATATTACTCTCCCTGCTTTTTAACCATATGTAAATACAGTACAAAATCCATCATTGTCGACGAATGACCAAGTTGACGAATCATCGCTGTTATATTTCCTCTATGATATGTACCATGATTTACGACATGTTGTACTAACTCTAAAATTGAAGTTTCTAATGCCCCTGCATATGGGTTCTCAATAACAAATACAGCATTCACGTCTTGTATTGTAATTAAAAAGTCTTTATATTGATTTGCCATGTTTTCAAACATTTTTTCTAATTCATGTAACGATTTAGTTTCAATTTGTTTTCGTAAATCTTCTCGGTCTTGTATTGCTTCATTCATACTTTTACCATGCAATATGTGTAACCACACTTGATCTGTAATATAAATATGCACAAAAGTATCCTTAATGGATGGGAATACACTCTGTATCTGCTCATTAAAAATTGTCTCATAGTTTGGTAACTCTTTTAATCGATTGAATAATCGAGTATTAGCCCAAGCATGGTAATCACACTGTTTTAATATATAGTCTTTCAATTTATATTACCTCCTTATTGTATGAAACGAATGGTTTGTTTCTTCATTTCCGATTCTCTATCAGCCTTTGCAATCCCTTTTCCTTTCATTTCCTGTTTATTTATCGTTTTATATTTTACATACGTATGAAATTCCGTTTGAAATGGAAATGGTGTAATCCGAATTGTTTCCTCGTCTACCCATTCAGCTTGAATAAGTTTCTCCTCATTACTATTAAACATTTCTGTTCCTTCAAAACCATCTTTAAATAAATCAATTTCATCTTTCTTTTTTACACCAGGCTTATTCATACATACGTATAAAGAAAGTTCATCACAAAACTTTAATAATCTATAATGTTTATCAAACATCGCAAACTGTTCCTTTGTTGACGTTTTCAAAATTCTTTTTTGTCGTTCTAATTCATGTTTATAAAATGACATCATCTCTTCATCTTCCTCGTTTAGTGGAAATGATAAAAAATGTTTACTGCAAAGCAATGCCCCGTATGGATTAGAATTTTCAATTTCATTCAAACCAATCGTATAAAAAACAAAACGTAATGGGCTTGGACAATCCATAAATGTATATGGAATATTTTTAGCATCATTCAAAATTGGTACTTTATCAAGCTCTATCCATCCTCTGTCATGCTCATATATTGCATCAACTGTTTCTTTTAAATATGTTTTACCTTCAAAAAAGTCCTCTTTTATATGCTTTGCAATCTCTCCAGCTAAAAAACCATGATCATGTTGACGAATTAATATACTTTCCTTCTCATTTTTTTCACGAAAAATCATTCCTATACTCCCCCTCATCCTCATACTTAAGCTTTTTATATGCATCGATTCTTAATTAATCCCTAAATAATAGAAGGGATTCAGTCTCTTGCAACGAAATTAACATAATTATATAGTATTCTTTCTAATCATAGTGATAGCTTTATCTTTACTATCTATTATACTAAAACATTCATTCCAAAAATTTTTTTATGAGGTGAAAACATGAACAAAACAGAATTAATTAAAAACGTAGCACAATCAGCTGATATTTCTCAAAAGGACGCTTCTGCAGCTGTACAATCCGTATTTGACACAATTGCTAATGCATTACAATCTGGCGATAAAGTTCAATTAATCGGATTTGGAACTTTTGAAGTGCGCGAAAGATCTGCTCGTACAGGACGTAATCCGCAAACTGGCGAAGAAATTCAAATCGCAGCTGGTAAAGTTCCTGCATTTAAAGCAGGTAAAGAATTAAAAGAAGCTGTTAAATAAACAAGAAACCAGCCATTTTATAGGCTGGTTTCTTGTTTTCATTTAAGCAATTGCTTTATATTCTCTGCATGGTACACTTCACAAATATAAAATACACATTTGCAGTTACTTACAATTTGATACTTTCTAGTTGGATACACATTCGCTGTAACAGAACATCCATCAAACAATTCGATAATATTTCCAGATGGCTGATATCCTTCATATAATACGTTTCTTCTTACTTCCATCTTTTCTATAAGCTTTTCAACAGGAATATTTCCACTCTCTAATTCACTCTTTATTGCGTCCGGTAAAAACGAAGTGTCTGCAAAAATTAGATTTTCAGATAAAACCTTACCTTTATAACTAACATTAGATACACGGTAAAGAAATGTTCCATCTTTATCAAAGAAATTCTTTGCTTCTTTCGGAATGTACTGTCTACCAAGTGCCTCTTGTTCAAGAACATCAAACTGAACTGTATCATTTAAAAGCTTTTCTAAAGCGTGAATGGATGATGTATCTCCAGAAAATAAAATATTTTTAATTGCTTGTATATTATAAGTGAATTCATTCTTTCTATTTTCCGCCACTAACATGAGGAACACCTCTTCTATAATTTTTTATTTAAGATTTAAAAGTGCTACCGCGTCTAATTGCGTAATTTCAGTCACTTCCTTACTGAATATTGCAACAGAAGCCATATAATCTAAACTAGGCCTTACATCTTCCATCATTGTATTATTTGCCAACTCTTGCTTATCCTTAAAAACTAACAATCTTGGAGGATTATTTGGAGCTGATACTGTAATATGTACTGGTGGAATCATTAGTCCTTCACCTGTCGCTTTCAACACCGCTTCTTTTCGAGTCCAATATGTTAAAAAACCTTCTATTTTCTGTTCATTTGGCAGTTTCATAACTTGTGCTATTTCAATCTCTGTTAATACACCTTCTGCCATTTTCATAACATCTACATTTGGATTCATTTGTTCTACATCTATGCCAACAGGTGCAGATTTTGTAAATGCAACGACAACCCACTCACCTGAATGCGAAACAGATAATTGCGGCATACCTTCTGGTAATTGTGGTCTTCCATGCTGCAATTTACATACGGAACACATTCGATCAATTGGTACTTGGACTGGTGACATAGAAAGTATCTTGCCGAGAACTAATCTACTAATTACGCAACCTATTATAAAACGAGCTCGATCTGCCGAATGATGATACGAATTTGCTTTCTCTCGCTCTATATTATTTAGTAAATTGTAATGCCATGATTGTAAATCTGAAATTCTTGCCCACCATATTTGACAATCATTCTCATTCAAAGTTGGAATAGAATCTACAACTTTACTTTCTATCATGTAAACTCTCCTTTATTCAACGAATATCAATTTTCATAAAAAAGCATACGTATATTGTTACTCATTGACAAGTACTTTCTCTTTTTCTGATACTGATAATGTTTTTTCTTTCTTCTTTGACATTACCTCTTTATCGGAAATACGTAAAGAAAATAGTAGTGCTATAAGCAAAAATATTGCTGATCCAATTAATGCTGCTTGATATGGTAAAAAATCGGATTGAACGTTATTACTTCCAAAACCAGCTAGTATACTAGCTAAAACAGCTACTCCTATTGCTGAACCTAATCGATTTTGCACATTGAATATAGTAGTCGCTCTCCCCATAGAAGGCGGCGTGATATTGTTAAAGGCAGAAAATTGAACCGCACCGACAGATTGACCTAAGAAAATACCAATGCCAAACAATAATGCCCGGATTTGCCACGGATTCGTATCGTGATTTACAAAACTCAATAAAACAAATATAACCGCCGTACATATTAATCCAATAGAAATTACCTTTCGAGCTCCTAATTTCTTATATGACCATGGCACAATTTGTGAAGAAATCATTAATCCAATCGCCTCTGGAAATGTCGTAAGTCCTGATTCTAGCGCGGAAACTCCTATCACATTTTGATACATAAGTGGAAAAACAAATAACATTCCTAATAAACCAGCTGATGAAAATAATGATATAATGCTCATCTTTCTAAATACTGGTTCTTTTAATAAGCGTAAATCTAACATCGGTTGCTTTACTTTCAGTTCTACGATTATAAACAACGCAATGAATACAAGCCCAGCTACCCCGGTACTCATAATTTCTGGAGAAATCCACCCTTTTGATGGTCCCTGGCTGAGTGCATATATGAGCATCGCAAATCCTGGTGCTGATAAAATAAAGCCAAGAGAATCAAAGCGACCAGCTGATTTTTCAACATGCTCTGCTAAAAATAGAAGTCCAAATAGCAATGCAACGATTCCAAACGGTACATTAATATAAAATGCCCAACGCCAAGACATTTGATCTACAAAGAAACCACCGATGATAGGCCCAACTGCTGGCGCTACAGCAATTGGAAGTACAATGAACCGGGAAATCTTCGGTCTTTCCTTTGGTGAAAATGTTCGAAATAACATCGCCATTCCGACCGGTGTTAAAAGCCCTCCACCAGCACCTTGAATGATACGAAAAATATTCAATGAAGTAATATCGTTAGCCATTCCGCATAAAGCAGAAGCGATTGTAAATACGAAAAGAGCAATTAAAAATACTCTTTTCGTCCCAAAACGATCTCCTAACCAACCAGAAATCGGAAGGAAAACAGCTAAACTAACTAAATACCCAACATTAACCGTCCCCATTGCAGATGCAGGTACTTGTAGTTCTCTACTTATCGTTTGCAGTGCTACATTTACAATCGTTGCGTCCATCGCAGCCATAAACATCGCAGTTATATACACGATACTTACAACTACTTTTGGATTTAGTTTTGCTTTCATTATCGTTTTCCTGCTAATGTTTTTTCGCGAACTTGATTACTTTTCGGATTCAAATCTTTCCAGTTATATTCAACATATTCTAAGCAGCTCTGCCTACTAGCTTCTTCATATACGACATTCCAGCCAATAGGTACATCGAGAAAAGCAGGCCAGAGAGAATACTGGCCCTCCTCATTTATTAATACTTTATATGTGTAATTATCATTTTCAAATGGATTCGTCATACTCTACTTACCCCTTTCTTATTCTGCAAATATTTCGCTAATACTTGTCCAATTTCCGTGAGTGGACCTGGCTGACATAGATCTTTATGTCTACAATCAATATCGTGCTGCACAATTTGCCCGTCTAAATAATTTAGCCACGTATTTGGAGAAATAGGATCAAACCAATCTGGTATAACAGTAGATCTAAAGAATAAGATATCTCCGTTATAAACTTTCGGTACATACTTCCCTAACAACCCTACTGAATTTACATATGTTTCTTTCAAATTCAATATAGTCTCTTCTTCAAGACTTGCTAATGCACTTCCATCTTTACGAAGGATTTCAACTGCACTTTCCATTGTAAGTGGTTTACCATCCATGTTATCTGGGTCATATCCGCCTAAAGCAAGTAATGCTATTAACGCTTCCTCTTCAGTAGGCGCTTCCGTATTCGGTAAGAAGTGTCCAGGATAAGAATCAAGCATAACGAGTAATTCTACTTCTTCCCCTCCATTTTGTAGTTGCGCCGCCATTGCATGCACAACATTTCCTCCAAGCGACCAGCCTAGTAAACGATATGGTCCATGAGGCTGTACTTCACGAACGTGTTTCAAGTAATCCGCCGCCATCTCCTCTAAAGTTTTTGGAAGTTCTTCATTTTTAGCAATACCACGTGCTTGTACACCATAGATTGGATAATCTGTTCCTAAAGATTTCATAAGTCCTGCATAGCACCAACTTAATCCACCTGCTGGATGTACACAAAATAGTGGTAATTGATCCCCGCTTGCTCGTAATGGAAGCAACACATCAAGTGCACTTTGACCATTCCCCATCTCAAGTCTTTCAGCTAACCCTGCAACAGTCGGTGCTGCAAATAAAGTGCCAATGTTTAGTTCCACTCCAAGCGCCTCTTTAATGCGGCTCATAAGCTGTACTGCAAGGAGTGAATGCCCACCAAGATCAAAAAATCCGTCATCAATTCCAATTTGAGGTACACTTAGCACTTCTGTAAACAAGTCACATAACATTTCTTCTTGCGGTGTTCTTGGACCACGACTAGAAGATGATGCGATAAATTCTGGAGCTGGCAATGCCTTTCTATCTAATTTACCGTTTGGAGTTAAAGGTAACTCATTTACTACTACAAAAGCGTATGGAACCATATAATCTGGTAAACTACCACTAGCAAACTGACGCATTTCATTCGTATCAATCTCTTCATCATTTGATGCGACGATATAAGAAACTAACCGTTTATCCCCTGGTTGATCTTCCCGTACAATAACGGCTACTTGCTCAACTTTAGGGTGCTTCATTATGACTGCTTCTATTTCTCCTAATTCAATTCGGAATCCACGAATTTTTATTTGATGATCTGCACGTCCTATATAATCTAGCGTCCCATCTTTACGCCAGCGAGCTAAGTCTCCTGTACGATACATTCTTGTACCTGGCTTGCCAAATGGATCTGCGATAAAGCGTTCTGCCGTTAATCCTGCTCTTCCTAAATATCCACGCGCAAGCCCTGCACCTGCAACATACATTTCTCCAACTACTCCAGGTGGCACTGGTTGTAAATAGTTGTCTAACACATACACTTTAAGGTCAGGTATACTGCACCCAATTAAACTATTTGCTCGTAAAGAGACGATAGTTTCATCTAATTCAATATAACTAACATGCACTGTCGTCTCCGTAATACCGTACATATTAATAAGCTTTGGTGCATTATGAGGATGTCGACTATACCAATCTTCTAAGCGACTTAGCTCAAGTGCTTCTCCTCCAAAAACAACATATCGTAAAGATAATTTTTGGCCAATCTCTTCATTTTCACGATCTGCTTGCATCAATTGATAGAACGCTGATGGAGTTTGATTTAAAACCGTAACCTTTTCTTTAACAAGAAGCTGTAAAAATTCTTTCGGCGAGCGACTTACAGTATGTGGCACTACAACTAAACGCCCTCCGTATAATAAAGGTCCCCAAATTTCCCAAACCGAGAAATCAAAAGCGTATGAATGGAACATCGTCCAAACATCGTTTCCGTCAAACTGGAACCAATGATCAGTTGCCCCTAAAAGTCTTACTACATTTTGATGAGGTATCATAACGCCTTTCGGTCTACCCGTTGAGCCTGATGTATAAATAACGTAAGCAATATGTGATGGAGATAATGGCTTAATTCGTTCCACTTCATCAATATTGTCTTCACTATATTTCTCAACTTCTGCTATTACTTTCACATCATCAACTAAAACTTTTAGTGCCTCGTCACATTCAATTTCCACTTCTGAATTCGTTAAAACACATGATGGTTTCGCATCGTGTAGCATAAATGAAATACGATCTGCTGGGTAATCTGGATCTAACGGAAGGTATCCAGCACCCGCTTTAAGAACAGCTAATAAGCTTACCACCATGTTTAATGATCTTGGCATCGCTAAAGCAACGAGTTGATCAGGACCAATCCCTTTTGCTATTAGGAATCGAGCTATTTTATTTGCTTTTCTATTTAACTCTTCATAAGTTAATTTCTTATCTTCAAAGACAACAGCAATAGAATTTGGATTTATATGAGACTGTTTTTCAAATAATTGTGGCAATGTCATTTCTGGTGCAATTTGAAAACCACCATTCCACTTTTCTAATACTGTATTTTTCTCTGCTAAAGTTAATATTTCTAATCTGCCAATGGATTGATCCGGATTTGTCGCCGCATCATCTAATAACAAAATGAATCGTTCTATTAGTTTTTGAACCGTTTCACGTTTATATAAATCGGTACTAAACTCTAGTAATCCATGTAAACCGTTCGGAGTACCATCATCCCCGTTACTCTCACTAATTTCAAATGTTAAATCAAATTTTGCAGAACCGACGCTTTGAATTTCAAGGCTCGCTTCTAAACCTGGTACATGAAACGTTGCTTCTGGTGTATTTTGAAAAGCTAACATAACCTGAAACAACGGGTGGCTGTTTCGAGTACGTACTGGATTTAACACTTCAACAAGCCTTTCAAATGGAACATCTTGATTTTCATAAGCTGCAAGATTTACCTGCTTCACTCTATTTAATAATTCTTTAAAACTTGGATCTCCTGAAGTATTTGTACGTAACACTAATGTATTTACAAATAAACCAACAATATCTGAAAGTACATCATCATTTCTTCCAGCAATGGGACTTCCAATTGGTATATCAGTGCCTGCACCTAATCTTGTAAATAGTGCACTAAGCCCTGCTTGTAACACCATAAACAAACTAACTCCATTTTTACGTGCAAGCTCTACTAACCTACTATGCATACCTTCATCTATATGAAAATGAATTGTTTCCCCGCGGTAACTCGTCTCAATTGGACGCTGGAAATCTGTAGGTAACTCCATTTGATCTGGTAAACCTTTAAGTTCTTCTTTCCAAAAATCTAATTGTGTTGAAATAAGACTCTCTGGTGTCGTTTCATCACCTAGCAATTGTTGTTGCCAAAGTGCATAATCTGCGTATTGAACTGGAAGTGTCTCCAGCTGAACTCTGTCACCTTGACATCGTGCTTTATACGCCGCTGTAAAATCTCTCGTTAACGGCTGTAATGACCAGCCATCACCTACAATATGATGTAATAAAATTAATAATACATGTTCGTTTTCACTCACTGTAAAAAGTTGCAAACGAACTGCCGGCTCAATATCGAGGTTAAAACTATATCTTACCGCCTCTGAAAGTACACTTTCTAATTCATCTTTACATGTTTTTGTTATAATCATTTCTAGATTTAAGTTTTCCATATCTAAAATTTTCTGATAGGAACTACCTAATACGTTAGGGAAAATTGTTCTAAGTGTTTCATGTTTCTCAACTACATCATAAAAAGCACCTTGTAATGCTTCCTCATTCAATATTCCATTCATACGAATGACTAGCGGAATATTATAAGTAGGACTTGGACCTTCTAAACAATTTAAGAACCATAACCTGCGCTGTGCAAATGAAAGTGGAACTTCATTTGGCCTACTTGCTTTCTGAATAGCTGGTCTTGCACTTTTTGCATGGTTTAATTGTTTCGCCAGTTCGGCAACAGTTGGTGATTCAAATAGTTTCCCGATACCTAATTCCACACTTAACGTTTCACGAATTCTTGCCATTAAACGAGATGCAAGAAGGGAATGTCCACCCATTTCAAAGAAATTATCATCAATACTAATTCGAGAAACACCAAGTACTTCTGCAAATAAATCACATAATATTTCTTCTTTCGGATTTCTAGCAACCCTCTCATTGTTCATTCCATTAAAATTAGGCGCAGGTAATTTCTTTCTGTCAACCTTACCATTTGGCGTTAATGGTAATTCTTCTAGCACAACAAATGCCGATGGTATCATATAATTCGCTAAACTTTCTGAAACATAAGAACGAATTTCTGAAAGATTAATCGGTTCCTTTTCTTCTGCAATGATATATGCAATGATGCGTTTATCATTTGGACGATCTTCTCGTACCATTACTACCGCTTGTTGAATATTTTCATGTCGTTGTAATACCGTTTCAATTTCAGCTAATTCAATTCGGAATCCACGAATTTTAATTTGATGATCTGCGCGACTAATGTACTCTAACGCACCATCACTACGCCATTTCACAAGATCTCCTGTACGGTACATGCGCTTCCCTGATTCTCCATAAGGATTTGCAACAAACCGTTCAGCTGTTAACTCAGGTTTTCCTAAATATCCGCTTGCAAGTCCTTCCCCTGCAATATATAATTCACCAATAACTCCAGGTGGAACTGGTTGTAACCCTGCATCCAATACATACACTTCTGTATTGGAAATTGGCTTTCCAATAGGAGGTATACCCTTTTCACTTTCATCAATGTTCATGAAAGTAGACCAAATCGTCGTTTCAGTTGGTCCATATAAATTAGTTATTGAGCAACCTAATTCTTTTAATTTATTTGCTAAATGCGCTGGAAGAGCTTCACCACCAACAAGTATGTTTAGCCCTTGTAGCTTCTCTGGATAATCAGTTACTAACGCCTGCCAAAGCGTCGGTGTAGCCTGCATAACGGTCACTCTTTCTTCTTGTAAAAGTGTCGTTAATGCAGAAGGCTCTTGTATGTCTTCTTTTTGCGCAATTGTTAAACTTGCACCACTAATAAGAGGTAAATAAATTTCTAGAGCAGAAATATCAAACGCAAAAGTTGTAACTGCTAATAAATGATCATTTTCATTTAACGAAAATTTTTGTTGCATAGCCATTAAAAAGTTACTTAAACCTCTCATAGGAACAATTACACCTTTTGGGTTTCCTGTTGAGCCTGAAGTATATATTGTATAGGCTGGGTTTAAAAGTAATACATCATTCTTACATGCTATATTCATACGAGAATATGTATGTAACGCTAGTTTCGTTTCTTCGCCATCTAATACAATTTTTTTCATACCATTTTCTATAACTAACTTAGATGAAACAGATGAATGTGTTATGATACAAACTGGTTTTGCATCATCTACTATATAATTAACTCTTTCTGCTGGGTATTCTGGATCTATTGGTAAATATGCTGCACCAGCCTTTAAGACTGCTAGCATACTAACTACCATTTCTATTGATCTAGGGAATACTAAAGCTACAAACTGATTTGGTCGTATTCCTTCTTCTACTAAATAATGTGCTAGTTCATTCGCTCGTTCATTTAGCTCTTTATACGTAAGGTTTATACCGTCACAAGTAATCGCTAGTTTATTTGGATTTTTTTGCACTTGTTTTTCAAATGATATAGGTAGACTGATTAACTCATCATCTTCCTTCGTTTCATTCCATTCCAATAAAACCTTATGATTTTCTTCAGGCAGAGTAATATTTATTTTTCCAATCGACTCGTTTTTCTCATAATTCTTTATTACTAATTCAAATAGATTCATAAATCTTTCTTTATGCAATGCTAGCTCCGCGCCATTATATACTTCGGGATTCGCATCAAAATGAATCATTAGCTCATTTTGATCAAAACGTTTATATACATTTATCGATAAATCATCTACAGGTCCTGCTGATAAGTTATGCGTAATACCACGATTTCCAGCAAAATTAAGCCCGTAATCAAAAGGCATAACATTCACTAACGGTCCAAACAACCTTTGATTTTCACCTAGTAACTTTAAGTCTCTTCTTAATTCCTCGTGACGGTATTTATGATGACGACGTACATCTCGGATTTCTTTAGAAACTTGCTGCAATAATTCCGCAAGAGTTATATTTGGAGTTACAGTGAGACGCAGTGGTACTAAATTCATTACCATACTTGGTGTATGAATAGATACAGAACCTAGACGCCCCATCATCGGTAAACCTAAAACAATATCATTTTCACCTGTTAATTTATGCATATAAATACTTGTTACAGCGACAATGAATTCCGGCCAACTTGTTAACGAAATATTGATATCTTCTAGTAAAGTTTTCGTGCTAGAACTAGATAAATAAGCTGTTTCTCGTGAAAATCCATTTGATGTTCTCGGTGCTCGTTCTGCCAAGCTTACAACTTCTGGTTCATCAGCAAACTTTTCTAACCAAAAAGTACGATCTTCCTGAAATTGTTTAGACTCACGATACTCAATATCTTCTTGTACAACTTTTGTAAGAGAACCAAATGGCTTTTCATTCTTGTTTGTTTCTTCTATAAGTGATGTATACTCATTCGCTACCTTTTGGCTAAGAAGTGAAAATCCATAGCCATCCATCACAATGTGATGGATGCGCTGATACCAAAAGAAACGATTATTTTCAACTTGAATAAGTGCTTCCGTAAATAAAATATCTTTTTTCAAATCGACGGGCATAGATAAATCATTTTTCATCCATACTTTAGCAGCTTCTTCAGGGTTTTCTTCTTTACGAACGTCAATAAAATGCATATAAAACTGTGATTCTTCAATAACTTGCCATGGGCCAATTTCATCCTCTTCGAAGCGAACATGAAGTGCTTCTGCTTCTATTACAACTTTACGTACAGCTAATTCGAAAATTTCTTGATGAATATTTCCGTTTATTTCTACATATTCCCCAGTATTATAAATTGGGTTAAGCGGATCTAATTGTTGCGCAAACCACATACCAGACTGCGCAGATGATAACGAATGACGAATCTTTTGACTGTTAGGCATTCTTTACTACCCCTTTATTATGTAGTCTATTTGTTACAGCACCTGTGCTGTTTGTGAAGATAGTAAACTGTACCAACCTGCAACAGTTGGATGTTCTGCTAAATCTGCAAAAGTGATTTCTTTCCCTTCACGACGCCACTTCTCTACTAAACTCATAATTCTGACCGAATCAAGTCCTCTATTTAATAAGTCCTCATCAAAATCAATACTTTCTATTGGCTCACGAAGTAGTTGTGCAACTAGTTCATGCACTTCCTGTATAGTGATTCCTTCACTCTCATCACCTTTTACACTTTGCAAATCGTTTAACAGTAGGTTTGTTGATGTCGTTACTGCACATCTATTAGATGCATACTCCAATGCTTGTTTATGATGCTCTAGTGAAAAATCAGCAACTGCATCTGCTACAAAGAAGGGCTCTATACCATCCATAAATGCTTCACAAGCTGTTAAAAGACAGCCAATATGCGCATAAATACCGCAAATAATAAGTTGATCTCTTCCTTGTTCATTTAAAATTTCTAATAGATTTGTCTTTTTAAATGCACTATATCTCCATTTTGTTAGGAATATATCATCTTCATCAGGAGTAAGTTCATCAACAATTTTCTTTTTATCCGGTCCAGCAGGAATACCGTCACCCCAAAAGTCTTGTAATAAACCTCGTTGTTCTAACGTTTGCCCACCAGGTTGTGCTGTATAAACAACTGGTATACCAAGTTCCTTACATTTTTCTCTTATCATTTTAATATTTGAAATAAGTTCTACTTTTGGTGATTCTTTATCGCTATATGCATCAAGAAAATATTCTTGCATGTCATGAATTAAAAGTACTGCACGTTTCGGATCTGGTGTCCAATTCACTTTATTTTTTGGTAGTTCTGATTCAATTGGCATTTTATATACTGAAATAGATGGGATAGCCATCTAATCACTTCCTTCCGGTTTTTATTATTGTTTTACTGTAATAAGTTTTTCAGCAATGACTTTACGTAGTTCTTTTTTGCTGACTTTTCCGACTCCTGTTTGCGGGAATGATTCAATAAATTCAATTCGATCTGGAATTTTATAAGCCGCTATACCACGTTCTCTTAAAAACATTTTTAATTCACTTACAGTTGGAACTTGTCCGCGAGCTATAACAAAAGCACAGGTGCGTTCACCTAAATAATCGTCAGGCATAGATACAATTGCTACGTCATGAACCGCATCGTGTGCTAATAGATGATTTTCAACTTCTTCCGCAGCAACTTTCTCACCACCACGGTTAATTTGATCTTTATCTCTTCCTTCTACAATGATGTATCCTTGTTCATTTACTTTTACAAGATCTCCTGTGCGATAAAATCCATCCTTTGTAAATGATCGTGCATTATGCTCTTCGGCTTTATAGTAACCACGAATTGTATATGGACCTCGTGTTAATAAACTACCTACTTCGCCAGGTTTTACATCGTTGTCATTTTCATCAACAACTCGTACTTCATCGTGTGCAGACATTGGTCTACCTTGTGTATGAATAATAATTTCTTCCGGATCGTCTAATCTTGTATAGTTCACTAATCCTTCCGCCATACCGAATACTTGCTGTAACGTACATCCAAATGTAGGGCGTATACGTTTTGCAACCTCAGCACTAAACTTAGCACCACCTACTTGAATAACCTCTAGGCTCGATAAATCGGCATTACGAGAAGATGCAGCATCAAGCCAAATCATTGCTAATGGCGGAACGAGCGCTGTAATTGTAACTTTTTCTTCTTCGATAAGAGCAAATGCCTCATCTGGGCTACCACCAGTTGCCAATACCACTTTTCCACCCGCATAGAAAGTTCCAAATGTTCCTGGAGAACTCATTGGATAATTGTGTGCTACTGGAAGAACTGTCATATAGACGCTTTCTGCATTCAAATTACAAATTTCAGCGCTAACACGTAAACTATAAATATAGTCATCATGTGTTCTAGGAATTAATTTAGAAAGACCTGTTGTCCCTCCTGATAATTGGAGAAATGCAACATCACTGGGCTGAACTTCTGGCAATGAGATAGGATCCATATACAGATCATTTATGTTCACAAACTCTTCCTCTTCTCCCACTACAATTACATGTTGTAAAGTTGGCACTTTCTCTTTCACTTCTCTTGCTAGTTTTCGATAATCAAAACCGAGGGCCTTATCTGAAATAACGTAAGCGCTCGCCTCACCAAACTCACAAAAATAACTAATTTCACTACTTCGATGTGAAGGCAGTGCAAAGACAGGAAGCGCTCCAATTCGAAATAGTGCAAAACATATTTCGAAAAACTCGATAATGTTAGGTAACTGGATTACAACTCTGTCCTCTTTCTTTATTCCTAAATTCAGTAAACCTGCTGCTAAACGATCTACCTTTTTATCAAGTTCACTGTACGTTACATGCGTCTTACCGCTTACAACCGCGATTTGATCTCCATATTTCTCAGCTCGCTCTCTTAACACTCCTCCAAATGTTTCACCAAGCCAACATCCTGCTTCTCGGTAACGATCGGCAAATTCTTTTGGCCATTCTGTATAACCTACTAGCATTCTTTCTTCCCCCTATTTTTCATTAAGTGAACTATCTCTTAACCCTAAAGCTTTTAGCATTGTTTGGAACTTAGCTGATGTTTCTGCTAACTCATCTTCTGGTTTTGACTCAGCAACAACTCCAGCTCCTGCATATAAACGAAGTGTATTTTCTTGTACTTCAGCACAACGAATTGTAACAATCCATTCTCCATCTCCATTTAAATCGCTCCATCCTAGCATTCCTGTAAAGAACTCGCGGTCAAATGGCTCAATATGCTGTATAGCCTCTCTTGCTTTTTCCATCGGAGTTCCGCAAACTGCTGGCGTAGGATGAAGGGCAATTGCTAATTGTAAAGAAGAAGTATTTGGATCCTTAAGTTCACCTTTCACTTCTGTAGACAAATGCCACATCGCTTCACTATGAATAACTGATGGCTTTTCTGGAACATGTAATGTATGACAATACGGACGAAGTGCAGCGGCAACCGCTTCAACTACTACCGCATGTTCATGTAAATCTTTTGGCGAAGAAAGTAATTCCTCTGCTCTTCTTTTATCTTCTACTGGGTCCTCACTACGTGGCCTTGAACCAGCTAACGGGTTAGAAATAACTTGCATACCATTACGTGAAACAAGTAATTCAGGGCTTGCTCCAATTAGCGTCTTACTGTTCTCTTTTTCATCTTTCGGTAAATTTACAGCAAATGTATAACCATGCTTATTATGCTCTGCTAATTCTCGCAAAAGTTTTTGCTTATCAATCTTTTCGGAAGATTTAACATCTAACGATCTAGATAGAACGATTTTCTTCAAATCACCGTCCTGTATTTTTTTAATTCCTTGCTTCACACCATTCATATAAACTTCAGGTTCTGGTACTGGCGTCATTTCAAATGTTACGTTCTCATTTGTTTCAAGCTGATTGGTTGTATCCAATTGTAAACGCTCAGAAATTCTACTATATTCTGGTACGATAAGTTGGACTTCTTTTCTACGATCAAATGGCAAAGCACCCATAACAATAGGATTTGGATTTCCAGCTTGTTTCGCATTACTTAATGTCGCTTGCACAAGCTCTGGGAAACTTTCAATTTCACGATGCTTTACTGTAGTAAACTCTCCTTCTGCTAATATCGTTCGAGTTGGTGAAGCAAAAAAGAACGAAGATTCAGTCTTATAATCTTCTAAAAGTTTTTCTGACAATTCCTTTACAGCTGTATGTTCACTCATAATATAATAACCTCCTGAATTTTTATTAAACTCCTAACGTAGCACCGCCATCGACACATAAATTGTGCATTGTAATATGACTTGCTCTATCTGAAGCTAAAAATAACACTGCTTCAGCAACTTCTGAAGGTTGTGCAATTTTTTGTAATGGAATTCCGAGTCTATATGTATTTTGAGAACCAGCAATTATATTTTTAGCTCCATTCTCATCAGCCCATAGTAATCTTTGCATCTCAGTTTCAGTAGAACCTGGAGAAACTAAGTTGCAGCGTATATTGTATGCTGCAAGCTCTAATCCTAAACACTTCATAAACATCGTTGTTGCAGCCTTTGACGCAGCATACGCAGCCATCTCCATTCTCGGCGTATTTGCCGCATTTGAACCGACTGTAACAATTGCCCCTGATTTTCTTAACATCATATTTTTACTTACCGCTCGGGACATATTGAAAACCCCTGTAGTATTTACAGAGAATGTTTTATTCCAATCTTCATCACTTAACGAATGAATTGCTCCCATACGTAAAACCCCTGCAACGTTTACTAAAATATCTATTGGCGCTATTTCATTTGCAATATGATTTACAATGTCTTCAACAGCAGTGCTATCACTCACATCTAAACGAAACGTTTTCATACGTGTTTTATTTAATTCATTTTGATTTAAGAGTACATTTAACCCCTCTTCATTTTGATCAACCGCAATAACTGTGGCTCCTCTTTCTAAAAACATTTCGGCAACGACACTGCCTATGCCTTGTGCTGCACCTGTTACTAAAACTGTTTTCCCATCAAATTCCCCTAAGTTCATTTTCTCTATCCTTTCACATAAACATTAATTTCATTAAGTAACACTAATAATAATGATATTGATTTTCATTATCATCAGCGTTGTAAAAAATAATACACTTACTAAACTAATTGGTCAAGTGCGCATTACTTTAAAATCTATTTTATTGATAATGTTTTTCATTTACTATCTTACACCGAAATGATAATGTTTCTCAATAAACTTGTCAATCTTTTTTTATTTTTCAGATAAAGTATTTTAATGTTTC
>NZ_QPEL01000079.1:0-1800 GCF_008368965.1 Bacillus sp. AY2-1
TCTAATTCAATTGAATTAGAAAAACAATCCCAAGTTCTTGGTGAAGAAATTAGGAATGACTTAACTCAGAATCGAAGTAAAAATAATGGTAAAGGGAATAGTGAAGACAATAGCATCTTTAATTATTCAAAATTCCGTTCATATGATCGTGATGGAAATCCGAATAAATATGGAGGATATGCATTTATACAAAAGCTAGGTATTAATGTTTGTCCGTATTGTAACCGTATTTTTACCCATTCGCATATTAATCAGGGTAAAGCTAAAGCGACACCACAGTTAGACCATTTCTATTCAAAGAAAAACTATCCTTTTTTATCATTGTCATTTTATAATCTTATCCCGAGTTGTGAAAATTGTAATAGTCGGTTGAAAGGGAGCAAGGATTTTTATAAGAATCCTCATCTTCATCCTTATGAGAATGGATTTGATGATTATTTACAATTTAAAATCAAACTGGTTAAGAGTAAATCTAAAAAGGACTATGTCTCTATCTGGACTAACCAATCTACTGATGCATTTGAAATTATTTTAGATAAAAATGAAGCTCCTCTTGTAATGCCTAGAGATCCTGAATTCTTCAATAAGGCTGAACTTAATATTGAAACCTTTCAGTTGAGAGAGATGTACCAGTTTCATAAAGATTATGTAGCTGAACTTTTAATGAAAGCGATGATTTATAATAAAGATGGAATACAACATGTGATTAATACTTTTCCGGAATTATTTAAAACACGTGAAGAAGCAATGCGTTTAATTACATCGAACTATGTATCCCTCCCTGATTTAGAAAAGCGAGTTTTGGCTAAGTTGACAAGGGACATTTGTACTGATTTAAAATGGTTATAAATAGAGGATCAAAAAGAGCAAAGCGGAAACCGTTTAAAAACTCTTAGGTTTTGATTGTACTTTTTTCTAGGTAAGTAATTTATAAATTAAAAACACCTTTTCAACATGAAGAGGTGTTTCTTAATTTATAAATAATTCTGATGCTTTTTCAGTTGCAATAAAGTTTAACTCTTCCTCTTCTATAAAGTTTAATAGTGAAATATCAACGGGAATATTGATTAATCCTTTTAGATGAGCTAAGATTCTCCGTCTGAGGGAAAGTATTTGACTGATATTAACGTAACGGCTATCATACAATATCAACAAATCAATATCATTAGGGGTTGCTGTTTTCTCAAATGAGCCAAATAAGAAAAACCTCAGACTACTTAGCTTCACGTTCTCTTCTTTTACGCTCTGCTGGAGTGATGTAATTAATAAATGCTTTTCCATCGAGATTTAATGCTCCTAAAAATTCATTGATTAGGAATAAACCTAGGCCATTCTCTTTAGCAACGCTCTTTCCGGTGGACGAATAACTGTTCCATAGACTGATTGTTACAATACTATTGAGTTTATGCCCATTGTGCTGTGACATAATTTCATAAACTTCAGCTTCACTAACAACATAATAATTTGTTAAGTGTACTAATAATTCCTTACCATTTAACTTTATGATTTTAAATAGCTGTTCTTCTAATTGTTCTATTGATTTCACTTTAGAATGGCCCTTTACTCTGGACATAAAGAAACGTATGCTTTCAGGTCTAGGGAGCTTCTCATAATAACCCAAGTCTGGCACATATATCCCTCCTAATTTAATTAATCAATAATAGTGTTAATTTCTCTTGGAAACAATGGCACATTTCTATCCCTAAAGTCTGAAGTGTAATTTTCCTTTAATCCTTCTGCATGGTTAATGAATTTATCCAGTATCATTATTTTTTCTGGAGGGATCAGGTGCTCATTTTC